>JAFYWO010000175.1 GCA_017557925.1 Alphaproteobacteria bacterium
GGCATAATATCCGTAATATTAGAAGGATTAAAATCAGCAGAAGGAGTAGAAACCGTTTCTTTTTTTACAATAGCACCGGCATAGGGCTCATTATAAGCCTCTGCATTTAAAGACAAGACACCCATTATAGCTAAAACACATAACGTTCTAAATTTCATTTCACATCTCCGGATTTCAAACGCTTAAACCCGAAACGAGGGGTTTTAACCAATACAAAACTCACTATACCCAAAGGCAAAAAACAATTAAGATACATCAAGTATAAAACCCATTCACTCTTTCTTGCCATATTATAAAAACACATATCTAAAGCCTGAACTGTTATCATCATTAAAATAGAAAATGTAATAACTTTGCCTTGCCCTCTTCTGTTAAAATTAGCAACCAACAATCCGACACATGCAAATAAAGCAAACAACACATTAAAAAATGGAGATATAATTCTTTTATGCCCTTCTGCTCTGTAAGACAATCTTTCCTTAATATCTATATTAGGATTTTTTGCCTCTCTGAATAACTCTTTAATTCCTTTTTCTCTAACTTTTTCTTTTTTCTTTCTGGCAACGCTCAAATCACCAAAGTCAACTACATAATCATCAAATCGCATTGCCGTAAATCTCAAATTTTTCTTATCTACAACTTGACGAGTCCCATTTTTCAACAATATTTTCGGTCCGACATCAGTATATTCAATCTTTCCGGCTTCAGCTACAGTTATTACTTTTTCAAAAGTTTTTTTGGAGTCACTTACCAAAATTCCTCTGATTGTATTTTCATCAATAAATTCATCAATAAAAACAGTCATATTGTTCTTAAAAACAGTAAAACTACCTTCCCTTAACATCATTTTCGTAAAACTGTTCTTAACTTCAAACTCTAAATCTCTAAATCTGCTTTCAGCCAAAGGAATACCGTAATTTAATACATATACGTTAAACAAAGACAAAACGATACCCACAAAAATTGCAGCCCTTGCAATTACAACCGAACTTATTCCTGACGCCTTCATAACAATAAGTTCGCTATCAGTAATCAAACGATTATACACAAACATCACTGCAACAAACAACGCAATAGGAGATAAAATAGCAAATATTCTAGGCATCAACAATGACGTCATCTCAATAAACAAGTATATTGGTAAACCTTTATCAGTCACCATTTCTACAAATTTTAAAGATTGTGTGAGCCATAACATTGACATCAATGATAGAACAACCAACAAAAAACCCACACAAATTTGCTTTGCTATATAAACATCTAATTTCTTCATATTGCCCAAATTAAATCATTAAAAAATAAATTTCAAACTTTATTTTCAAGATTTAACCTGAAAAAACGTTTAAAAACCCTTTAAACATAACGTTTTATAAAAAAAACATCTGTTCTTCTACTAAATAAAATCACATTTATTAGTTAAGTTTTAAAAAATTAATATTATATTCCGTAAGAAAACAACATATTTAAGGATTTTCTATGCTAAAGCATCTACTATTTTTTATTATTTGTTTTTTATTTTTTTCAATAAAAACAGAAGCTTCTACAACAGACCTGAAAAATAACTACATTTCCTTAAAAGTAATACCTGAATATCTTAGTATAGAAAAAGGCACAAAACACTTTGACATACTTTTAGAAATAACTCCCAAACAAAATTGGCATATCTACTATACCAATCCCGGAGACGTCGGCAATAAAACCGAATTATCCGCTTACGATTCTCAAAACTTTTATTTAACAACTCCCATTTTAAGCGCCCCAAAAAAAGAAACATACGAAAACATAATTACCTCGTTTATATATTCCCAAAAATTTTATCTCAAACAAGGAGTTGTTATAAAAGACATAAGCAACTTAAAAGAATTAAATTTAAGTTTTAATTTATCATATAGCGCCTGCCACGATGAATGTATCAGCGAAGATATTTTCTTTAATGTAACAATACCTGTAGAAAACATTCAAATCATAAACAACGACTATATAAAAACTTTTATGTTTGCAGAAAAACAATTTCCCCACAACATACCGAGCACTTATGAGTTTTTACAAAACAAACTAATTTTAAGCCTAAAACAAAATTTGGATAAAGATTGTGATTTTCCTTATTTTGTATCAAGCTCACCCAAAAAAAATATTCTTTCCTCGTTACCCACTACAAAATTGCTCTCAAAAAATAAACTTGAGATAAATTTTGATCCTCAGGAAACCCCAGACATAAACGGTTTAATACTTTGCCCCAATCACGCATATTCACCTCTGATAATAAATGAACAGCCGGTTTCAAAGAATAATAAATTTTCATCTCTTGTAATATACTCTCTTATTGCATTTATTGCTGGTCTTATCTTAAATTTAATGCCTTGCGTTTTACCTGTTTTAAGTCTTAAAGCTTTATATTTGATAAAATCCAACAAAGCTCCTTCAATAAAAAAAGCATTATCTTATCTCTTTGGGGTAACAACATCATTCTTAAGTCTTGCCGGCATACTTTATTACGCCAAGAGCATAGGTTCATCGCTTGGCTGGGGATTTCAACTCCAATCTTTAGAATTTAATTTGTTTTTGTTATTTTTATTCTTCATCATTTTTTTAAGCCTTTTAGATAAAATAACAATACCACAAAAATTTACTGA
>JAFYWO010000176.1 GCA_017557925.1 Alphaproteobacteria bacterium
GTTTCGGCTTCGGCTTCCAGCTCCTTAATGAAGCTCTCAATAGCCTTAATCTGTTCTACTCTCTTAATAATCATTTCGCTGCTCATGGTTCATATCTCCTTTATAATATCTTCGGTATAATGTGTTGCTCTTCCTTACACACTTATAATACCATAATGTAAAAACAATGTCAAGCACTTTCTTTACATTTTGTAAAATAAATCTTTTTACAAGTCTGTTTTTACACTTTTGGAGCGATTTTCCATGTAAGCTGCAAGTATAGTCTGTTTTTACAAGAAATAATAAAGCCGCTGCATAATGGCAGCGGCTTTATAGCAGCTCTTAGAAGAGGTCTGCAAATTCATCATACTTCTCGGTTGTTCTCTTGGCCTTAGGAGTAAATTTATTGGCCTTAGGAGTAATGCCAAAGTGCTTTACAAACTCAGCTCTTGCACCACTCAGGTCAAAAGTTTCGTAGGTTTCACCGGTAACGGCATCAACTCTCACGGTCTTAGCAACGGCCTGACCCTTCTTGTTAATCTTGTGAATAGGCACACCGTTAGCACCCATGCAGACAGTAGAAACCTTCTTAGGAACTACCTTGGAAGATGCTGCCTTGAAATCACCCTTAACCCACTTCTGTTCCTCAGCAGAGGTAGCAAATTTCTTGATGTATGCTGCCATAAATGCCTTGGTGATTTCGGTAATCATAAGATTTTCGGCAATGTATGTATTTGCTTCATCCTGCTTCATATCTTTCAGGAATTTAACGGCCTTCTCTACTGCGGCCTTCTTTTCAGCTTCCTTAACACCGCCTTCGGTCTTTTCAGCAGCTACCTTTGCCTTGATAGCATCCTTTTCTGCCTGAGTTAATTCAAATGCTTTGATTTCCTTTGCCATGATATGAACCTTCTTTCTTTTGGTTTGTTATTTGATTGCTATGATTATAATGCAAATATTCAGTTAATTCAACATTAAATCAACGCATTCAGTTTTTGTTTAGCAATAGCCAGCTTATTTTCGCAAGCGGCAATCTTCTCTTCCGCTTTCTCTATTGCAGCTTTTGCCTTTTCAATCTGCTTCTCTGTCTTTGCATTATCCAGCTTGCTCTGACTATCTGCAAGCTTGTCCTTTGCTTTCTGCAATGCTTCTTCGGCCTTATTTACATCTTCCTGAGCTTTCTCTTTAATTCTAACGCTCTTCATATCATATTTATCTTTGATATTGTTCCAGCGTGGAATATCAAGTTCTACTCCGAAGGTAGCCTTATAATTACGCTTAAATTTCGTTAGCCATGTAGAAGCAATAGTATTTCTAAACTTAGGCTCTAAATATACCGTTTCTTCAATAGCACAAATGAAATCTTCCAATGAAGTAAATACAGAATAATCCGTAACTGCTTCACTATACCATGCAGCCGGTCTAATTTTATGTATTACTCCGTCTTTAACTTGTAAGTTAATAGGATAATCTTCCATTCTTCTGGTAATCTGCCATACCTTTTTAAGCCATAAGTCTTTAATTACTACATAGCCGTCATCCGTCATATCATAGCCAAATATCAGATAATCTACATCCAGCATATAAGGCTTCTCAATGATTTCTTCTGCATACATTCTGAAATCAGCAATATCAAACGCTGCACTTGCACTTCTATTAAACGCCTTTACTTCCAAAAGATTTTCTGTAAGGTTGTCAGGGTTTAGGAAGAAATCAGGGGGCATCTGTGAGTTCTCAGAAGGAGCATACTCTATCCCATGATGGTCTAACCATCCTTGCAGCCACTCTTGGATGATATTACCAACTACATCACGCTGCTTTACAATGATGCTTACATCACCCAAATAAAATTTTATTTGCCCTTGTATCTCAAAGATTTTATCTTCGTTTATGAGCTTTTCATAAACCTCTTGTGCCGTTACTCTCATATTACTACCCCTTACAATACATCCAATACTTTTTCTGCTACTGCTTTAATTACCGGCACCACAACAGTATTTCCCAATAGGTCATAACCATCCGATACAGATACATCAAACTTATAGCTATCAGGATAGCCGCACATTCTAAGGCCTTCTCTGAGGGTAAGCTTTCTTAGGCCTTCCCCATCAACTACATAAAGATGCTGCATATCCATTGCAACAAGTGTCGGTGCAATGTCATTAGGGTCTAATATCTTGTTTATCTCAAAGGACATCTTACCGGCTACGATATTATAACCTAAGGGAAGTTCGGTATCTTGCACGCGTGTGTTGCCTACCTTCTTCTTAGGATGCTCCATTTTCAAGTAGCCTTTTTCTACTAAGTTAGCAAGCATCTCTTCCAGCTCTTCATCAAAATAGAAGGTTTTAATCTGCTCCAATGTAAGCGGCATACCGTCCATCCAATCAATGCCGAAGTCCTCAGCCCACTTTTTCTTCCGTCTTTCTTTTAGCATGAGGTTCATAAAGGCTTTTTCTTTGGGAGAAATTACACCTTTATAGTCAATATCCCAGCTATGAATATTGTTTTCACCACCACGCTTATCCTTTATAGACTTTCCGTATAACTCCTCTACCTTATAATGGCTTAATACTAATTCTACAAAAGGATGGTTAGATACTTCTAAGCCACTCTCTAATATATCTTTCAAGCAGCTATTAGTAATCTTAAAATTATCTAATGCAGGAGCTTCTTTTTTAGTTCCTACAATATAAATTCTCTTTCTATCCTGAGGAACGCCGAAATACTTCGCATTCAGAACCTTCCAAGATACCTTATAGCCTAATGCATCTAAGTGTTCCAAGATAATTCTGAGGGTTCTTCCAATAGGGTCTTTGCTGTTTTCTCTATCGTGATTTACTAACCCCTCTACATTCTCTAAGATAAATGCTTTCGGCTGCTTCTCTTGCATGATACGCTCTACTTCAAAGAACATAGTTCCTCTTGTATCTTCAAATCCTAAGCGTTTTCCGGCAGCAGAGAAAGCTTGGCAAGGAAAGCCAGCTAATAACACATCAAAGTCCGGTATATCCGTGGCGGCTACTTGCGTAATATCCCCATGAATGGTTTCTTCCGGATGATTTTGCTTTAATACCTCTAATGCATAGGGTTTAATCTCCGATGTGAAAACACATTCAGTTTCAATATTTCTATCAGCACAAGCTAATTCAAAACCTTTTCTAATACCGCCGATACCTGCAAATAAATCAATAAACCGTAGTTTCTCCATAATTATCTTCCTTTGTTTTCGCTTATTATAATAAATCGGTCTAATGCATAATCGCAGCTGCCGCAATCAAAATAGAAATCTTCTTCAATTTCCATTCTAAGCTTTTCTGCTTCATCGGCTGCATTATAGAGCTTTAATTTTTCTTCGCACTCAATGCAACGCTGCGGAAGCGGTTTTACTTCTCTTATCTCTAACATCATTATCCCTTTCCGAAAAGCTTTTGCCAAAAGCTTTTCTTTACCGGTGCAGCAGGCTCCTGAATGTCACCGGCTGCATCTGTGATAATAATTTCTTCTTCCTCTTGGCTCCCAGCAGCTTCTAATAGCTCTGCGGCCTTATCGGCGGCGGCTATATATTGCTGCCCTCTTGTCAGCTCCATGGCTTCTCTCAAACGCTCAGAGTAATCTTTTATCTGTTCGTTTTGCATTGCTATCTGAGCTTCATAGGCTGCAATCTGCTTATCTTTTGCAGCTAATTGCTCTTGGATAGTAGTCAGCATAGCACGCATAAGCTCCATACTGTCACTCTGTGGCGGTGTTGCGGCTTGTTTCGGTTCTGTGTCGGTCTGTTCCGAAACATTCTCGTTCTGATTTGAGGCTTCTGTGGCGTTTTGTGGCGGTTTTTCGGTCTGTGTCGCATCATGTGGCGGCGTTTCGGAACAACCGACACACGCCAAAAAGTCAAAATCAGGCTTTACTTTCGCACTAATAGCAGCGGCTGCATCCAAATTATAGTAGCGTGTTTGCTTATCTTCTCTACTGGCTCCAATAGCAGCAGCATTGATAGCTCTTTGAATAGTGGGTTTTGATACCCCCAATAAATCAGCTAAATCTTTTACAGTAAATTCTCTCATTGCTCTGCTTCTCCAATCTTCCAATATCTATAAACGGTTGCACTACTAATACCGGTAGCCGCCACGCACTCCTTAGCACTCTTATAGGGATTGTCTTTTCTCCATTGCTGGACAACATCTCTATTCTTTTGGCTTTTATTCTTGCTGCCTTTCGGTCTGCCATCTGATTTAAGCTCACCGGCATCTTTAAGAATGGCTTTTGTATTTCTCGCAATCTTCAAATGTAGCGGCTGCTTACGATGATTTCTTTTATTCTTCTCTATGTGAATAGCCGTTAATGCACTAATACTATCAATAGGGAAGGTAATATAATTATCGTTAAACATTTCAAGAGCTGCAAGCACATCTTCTCTCGTAAATCTGTTCTGTGGCTCAACCGTTAAATCATCCAGCATATCAACTAACCCAAAAGCATCATCTGATAGCTCATCATAATCAATGCCGCATTTCTTTGCATAGATAGCTAATACCATAACACCATAATACCGGTGGCCTACAACAATCTTTGCTTTTAATTCATTAAGCCACCAATCATAAACGGCTCTGTTTGCTTGCCATGTTCCTCTTGGCTGCTTATTTATTATACGCTTATCATACCATTCCGGATATTTTTTTGCAGCTTCCTGCAATGTAAGATTTGATTTATACGCATATTCTTTTACTCTATGCTTCTCCGGAACGAAATCATTAAGATAATCAACCTCTATCAAGCCGCCTATCTCATAAGCCTTTGTCCGGTTGCCGCCTTTTGTAACGCCGCCAACTAACCGGAAGCCCTGAAATAAAGACTCAATTTGTGGCTTCTCTGCAAGCTCAGATACTAAACCATTCCATATCTTCTTTGTAAGCTCTGTTTTAAGGTCTGCCAGCTGAGCAACCACATTCTTATAGCAGGGAAGCGGCTGAACGAACTGATAATACAAATGCACTCCGGTGCCACTCCAAACAATAAAAGTAGGCTTAGGTAAATAACCTATCTCTATTTGATGGAACAAATTTTGTAATTTCCCTATATCAGTTATACCATCAAGGTCAATAGCTAAGGCATAAATATATCGTGCATTCTGACTTGACCGGCTCCTACCGGCATAGCTTATAGGACTAAGGATTATGAAATTATCACTTTCCAATAGTTCGTCTAAGCTCTCTAAACCATCATGCACGAAACAACGCCGTGCCGGAGCTTTACGCTGCTGCTCTGAGCTTGGCGGCAACAACTCTACGGCAATAGCATTATATTTTCCCTGAACTTGCAGCCCTTTTTCTTCCAGCTCACCTTCGGGGAAAATAGCTCTATAAAATTCTTTCGGTTCTACTTCGTCAAAGTATGTATCAAGATACTCACGAATGAAAACCCTATCTTGCATGAGATAATCCCCCTTTACTTAGGCTTAGACTGCTCCATGCTGATTATACCAAAAGGGGCACTATATTATCAATAGATAAAATGAGAAAAATTTCTCAAAAAACCTATTGATAATAAAAGCCACATATAGCCAAGTTCCTCTCAGAGCCACCAAAAGTGTGCAAGCCCTTAGAAGGCTCAGAAATCGTTTTTAAGCCCCTTTCTGTGTCAGGCAGGGTTAAATACCCTTGAACGGCTTACAACGGCTCTGACGGCCTTCTACGGCTTTAATTTTACCTTGTTTCGGTCCGGTGACGGCTGCATCATCTCTTACGCCGTTCTTCATCGTCTTTGAAAATCTCTTCCAGCAGCTTAAAGGGTGCTTGACCCAATGCACGGCCTAACATGGCTCCTAACTCAACGCTAAATGATTTCTTGCTTGCCGGTGCCGGTGTGCCGTTTAGAGCGGCGTTAATACTTGCAACAATATCATCGGCGGTGGCGGCTGCCATCATCTCAGAGCCTTGCTCCATTGTTGCAACAATGGCTTCCAATAGCTGCCGCTCAATTTCTTTCTTTGCTTCTGCTCTTCTCTTGGCAGCTTCACGCTCTTCAAGCTCCCTATACATTTTAGCTTTCTGATATTCATAGTTCCATTGTGGGCTTCGTCCGTTCTGCTGCACCCATGCCCAATCAGGCATCATACCTCTATCGTGGTAATAATCTGCTTGTTCCGGTGTAAATGCCATTTTATAAACCTCCGTTTTCTATCTAAGAAAAATAAAATAGTGGAGCTGCGATAGCAGCGGAGCTATTTTATTTTTCCCTATGTAATATTCTCATGTATTATCTGTAATATTTCTTCATTTACCGTATCAAAACGGAGTTATATCACCGTAAAATAACGCCGTTCTAATGCTATAAATGAACCGGCTTTCTTCGTTCTAATACTGTAATAGAACGCCGTTA
>JAFYWO010000177.1 GCA_017557925.1 Alphaproteobacteria bacterium
AAATAAAAAATTTGAAGAACGATTGGTTGAAAAAGGTGCTAAAGAATGGGTAATTTCTGAAGAAACAGCGTTAGAATTAGGTCGCAAATTTTGGGATAATGGTGGAAAATTAAAAAGTGCAGAGATTATTGAAGAGCTTTTAGTCAAAGGTGCTGATGTTAATGCTATAAGTAAAAATGGTGATACAGCGTTGATGTGGGCTTCTCGGTTTGGACATAAAGATATTGCAGAACTTTTAATAGAAAAAGGTGCTGATGTTAATGTGAAAGATAAAGATGGTAGGACTGCGTTGATGTTGGCTTCTGCGAGAGAGTATAAAGAAGTAGTAGAGCTTTTAATAGAAAACGGAGCTGATGTTAATGCAAAAGATGAATATGGTTGGACAGCGTTGATGGAAGCATCTCAGGAAGGTTATAAAGAAGTAGCAGAGCTTTTAATAGAAAACGGTGCTGATGTAAATGAGGAAAGTTATAGTGGTTGGACAGCATTGATTAAGGCTTCTTATAGAGGACATAAAGATATTGCAGAGCTTTTAATAGAAAACGGTGCAGATGTTAATGCGAAAGATGTTGAAGGTAATACAGCGTTGATGTTGGTTTCTGAGAGCGGGTATAAAGAAGTAGCTGAGCTTTTAATAGAAAATGGTGCTGATGTTAATGTGAAAAATAAAGATGGTAAAACAGCGTTGATGTTGGCTTCTGAAAACGGACATAAAGATATTGCAGAGCATTTAGAAAAAGCAGAAGAAGAAAGTAAAGCTAAACTTAAAGAAGAATTAAAAGAAGATTCAAAGTCTTTGAGTGGTAGTAAGGATAAAAAAAGTAATACCAAAGGCGGATTTTGGAATAGAATATTCGGCGGTAACGACGGAATGTAATAAGCTTTATTTTGCTATTGCTTTCGGATAAATATAAATTGACAAAATGGCGTTTTTTGTTTATGATGAGTGTGTGATTTAGAATTTATGTTTAATAATTAAAATATTTTTTTATGAAAAAGCTTAAAAATGCAAGTGAAGAACAACGTTTCTTGCGTGAGGGCAATAATAGCGACGTGCTTTGCTATATATTGAGCTATGCGCTAAAATACAGCAGTGAAGAAGTTTTTGTGGAGTTGTATCCAGACTTGGTTCCTTGCTATATTGAAAAGTATGGTTTGGGGCAGAAAGCCGGTAGTAATGTGATTTTGAGCGGTAATTGGCGAAACATTAAAGATCTTCTTGAAAGCGATAATTTACGTTACAGTCCGGAGGCTCTGTTCTTGGAACATGGTGATTATAAGCAGGTAGTCGGTTGGCTTAAAGATAATGATTGCTCTAAGTATCTTGAAAAAGATTTGTTTTGGAGTGATGATGTCGGTAAAATCGTTGATTATATCAGAAAACATAAAATTTCTGATTTTGGTCAACGTGACCTGATTATGCGCAAGGTTTCTGATGTTCAAAAGGCGCTTATTTTGTATGATAAACTCAATGCAAATAATCGTATTTTGTTTGTAAAAGTTGCCAGTGCAGAAATTGCGTGGATGCTCGTCACTTTGTCTGAAAGGCGTAAAGATTATAATTTGTTGAGGCAAATTTATGAGGTGCGCTTTCTTAAAAACAAAAAGAAACTTGTAAAGAAAAGATTGTTCAAAGAAGCTGAAGATTTGTTTATCAAAACGGCACCGTTAGATGATGTCGTGACTTATGCAAATAATTGCGGACTTAATAACATTGTCGACAGACTTTTGGATAGACCGAAAGAAGATGGATTTATTAAGTTGTTGTCAAAAACTCAGCTATCTTTGGAAGGTGAACAAAAGCTTTTTGACAGAGGTTGTCACGTTGAAATCAAGGCCTATATCAAAACTCATGTGTTAAGTGATGATACAGAGGTGAAATTGATTAAACGTGGAAATCATCACGAAATTATGCTTTATTTGAAAAAGCACTCGTTGTCAGATGTTGCTCAATTAGAGCTGATTAAACGAGGTAAGAGTATTGAAATTATTGAATTTGTTTCAAACTATCCTTTGGCAGATGTTGCATATTATGCTCTTATCAAAAGAGGGATTAAGGACGAAATAGATGCAATCAATACGTTCTCTTTTTCAGAGTAAAAAACAAAAAAACTTGTCGGGTAAAACCGGCAAGTTTTTTTGTGTTAAGAAAACGACGGTTGCAGACTGTGGTTTGCAAGGAGTTTAAAGTTTTGTTTGAAGGTTGTAGCAACTTAAAGTTAAATCTTCTTTTTTGTAAAATACTTTGTAGGTTGCATATACTAAAGATAAAACAATAAGCGCCATATAAATATCATAAATAGGCATAAAATTATTTAGGACTATGGTTAATGAATTTGGAGTAACGTAATAGTAGTCTGTCATAGAACTGATGAGAGAATAAATTGCCTGAAAATATGGTATCCACCCGATTGAGGCTAAAAATACGGAAAGTCTGGGAAAGTTATTGTTTAGTTTGTAGACGTATCCCCAAGAATTTACGAAAGCAAGTGATAGTGCTAATACAGAAACCCAAAATAAAATATATAAAATAGAAGCTAAAGCAAATGCAATGTCGCTATTAAAAGAACTTATAATCATAAACAATACTTGATATGCACCGCCTAACAGTAATAGTTCTGTTTTGCAAATTTTCATAATATCCTCCTTTTTGTTATTGTATTGTTTATATATGGTATGTGTAGAAAATTTTTAGCTGAACTTTAGGTCATATTTTTATAAAATAGTGTAGTTTTGTGGCTATAAAAAATATGATAGATAAAAGTTTTAAAAAAAAATAAAAAATATTAAAAAAAACTCTTGACGATAAAAAAAA
>JAFYWO010000178.1 GCA_017557925.1 Alphaproteobacteria bacterium
CTGATGTTTCTATCTGTTGTTTTACTCTTGATGATGTCAGCCAATGTCCTACATAAGGAATTGTTATTGAGGCAGGAATATAGGATTTATTACAAAATACGATGGTAGCCCCATTTTCTGTTAAAGCATTTATTATATTTTTTGAAATTGTTGCATTATTTGCAGAAATAACAAGAGAAAATATGTTATCCAAAGGAATATTTTGCTTAATACCGAGCTCATCATTTTCTACTACAAGAAAACCTCTGTGAAGCGAAAGATAAAACCCATCATTTGATATTTCTAATATTTGCTTTTCCATATAATTCTCCTTTGTTTTTTATATAGATTTTTTTAATTATCAACTCTATCATCCTTTTTTATGATTATAAAGGAATGTTTTTTAGAAAAAACAAATAAAGAATCACAACTCCACAAAATAGATAAAAATAAGTGTTTAATCTATTAACGGCTTTTGTATTGCATTAAACTCAAAAGGGTATTTGAGAGAGCTTTGTTTTTCTGCTCATCATCTCTTTTAGAAGTGAATACTGCAAGGCTATGTGGTTTTAGAATATAATTTGCTCCTTCTTGGTATCTTGTTGCGTCTTTATGGTTGGAAGGTTTTGATGTATCAAAAACAAGTTGCCATCTGCCACCATGCGGAGGTCTTGGAAGCTTTACATACATTTCTCCATCAGGATTTCCCGACGTCATTACTACAAAATCATCATCAAAACGCTTACCTTCTTTATTTTCTCCATTTAAGACATACGCAAGGAAACGATTATCTTGAAAATCCCAATCATGTTTTTCCATCGGGTAACCATAAATATTTACCCATTCCCAAGACGGTGTGCCGTTAGGCATTATTTCCGAAGATGCATTTTCTACACTGGAAAAAACTTGATGCGCTTGACGAAAGGCATTAACTTTACGCTCAAACATATAATGTTCTTTTTGAATTGGAGTTAAATTTTGCCACTGAAGCGGAAAACTTTTGGCATAGCCGTTATTATTACCACCTTGAGAGTGTAAAATTTCATCCCCGCTTAATGACAGAGGAACTCCCCTTGCCAATGTGTTTAATGCATGAGCAGTATTAGTTTTGGTTAAACGCTCTTCATCATCTCTTGAGGGACTGTAATGGTTATCATTTGAGCCGTCCACATTATTTTCGTTATTTTCAAAATTATTTTTTTCGTGATAGGTAGCCCAATCATACATCGTAGCACCATCATGCTTAGTAAATATGTTTACTTTATTTTTAACTTCACCACCTGCCATATAATAAGCAAGAGTATTAACTTGACCTTTTTCTCCACGAATGAATTTACGAAGTGACTTCTCGTGTCGGTCATTCCACTCATATATATCAGGCATTTCTCCCAAAAAATATCCGCCTATTGCAGACCAAGGTTCTCCGCTTAATTTTACACCTGTTTTTTCTGACACTTCTTTTATAATCTTAACAAAATTAGATTGTGGTTGGAAGTTTAAATTTTCATCCAATGCGCAATCTCCGGCTAAATCAAAACGGAAAGCATCCACACCGCAAACATCGGCAAAAAATGTCAAACTGCTTCGTATAACATCAGCAGCTTTAGCGGTATTCGGATTAAAACCATTCTTACAACCGGAAGTATTTATAAAACTATGTCCGTCAAACTGACTATAACGATAGTATGATCTTGCATCTAAACCTTTATATGAAAGTAAAAAGTCATTAGCTGCAAATTCTCCGGTATGATTAAATACCATATCCAGATTTATTTCTATATTATGTTTATGAAGTGTATTTACAAGCTCTAAAAAGTCATAAATATTACCATATCTGGGGTCTACGGCATGGTGTGTTATAGGATTATATCCCCAACTATCAAATAAACCTTTATCTTTCTCTAATTGCCAATCAGACATTGTAGGAGTTATTGGCATCAACTCTATTTGATTATAATTTAACTGCTTAAAATAATCAACCAACAAGCTTATACCTTCAAGTTTTCCTCTTGCTTCTTCCCTTATATCGGGATGAAGTTTAGAAAAATTATTAACATGTAACTCGTATATATGGTTTTTACCCCATTCTATATTGGGCTTTTGGTATAAGTAAGGATATTTTTTTGCTAAAGTCTTCTTATCTAAAAAACGAACAATACTTTTAGGCGCAATGAAGGATGTATCAGCATCACAATATGACCTGAACATTTCTTTTTCTTTAGTTGAAACATTATAAAGACTTTTAGTGATTTCGTAGGCATAAGGATCTATAAGCAATTTATTAGGATTAAAAAATAAAAGGCTTTCCGGAGCATAAGTTCCGTCAGCTCTATAACCATATTTTTTCCCTTCTAAATTGCAGTCTATAGACTTTAGCCACTTACCGCTATCGTCTTTTTCCATAGGAATACGAGTTTCTGTTTTTTCATCATCAGAGAAAAGACAAAGTTCAACTTTTGTCGCATTGGGAGCATGAACACAAAAACTTGTTTGGTTATTTTTCAGGCTAGCACCTTCTTTTATATCTTCTGTCATTTTATAGTCCTTATGTTTTTGGGGAGTATACATTATTTTTATACAAATTACAAGTAAAAAATTATTATTTTTAAACATTTATAAAGACTATTTTAAGAAACTCTGATAGCATTTTTATGTTTATTTTTTTATTATAACACAATAATATTTTTTCCTATACATTATATATAATCTTTCTTATGTAAAATTAAAGGGAGAAAAAAATAATATGTATATTTTTTGCAATAAAATACCTGCAAGCATTAAATGATATTTGAAAGATGCGCTTCCAGTTCTGTATTATTTTTAAAACTGAATACCAAAGTTTTCGGATTTTTAAGTTTTGCATTAAGAATAGCAAACCAATATTCTGATTTTATTTGATAAGCGCCCTTTTCTTCTTTATATAAAATAATAATTTCTTTATTTAAGTCCAGTCCCCAAGAAAGTTCAACAATTGAACCTACTGAAAAACAAGTATCAAAAACAACAACCAATATATCAGCCTGTTTGATTGCTTTATACTCTGCCTTTATGATGGCATCACAATCTGTTGAAGTAAAGTCACCGTTTGAAGCCTCTTCGCAATAAAAAGGTCCGGAGTATATCGTATTTTCCGTAATTTTAAGGTTTGGGTGTGGTTTTGTTAAATAAACCGGAGATTTCAGAAGTTTGGAGCGATAATCGTCTTTTAATTGTTCAAAAAGTGAAAGATTTTCATCTTCTTTTTTATTGAATTTACCTGCAAAGTAGATTTTTTTCATTATTATCTCCTGTTAATATATTATTCCATTTGATGTATGATGCTACAGCCATAAATGTCCAAATTATGTTTAATGCCATCAGGTAATATGCCGGGGTATTAAGTATAACATATTGTATTGAATAAGAAATATCATTTACAAACCATATTACCCAAGTATCTATTGAACGTCTTAGCATATAATAGGTTGCAACAAATGATGATGAAGTTGTAAACGCATCTATCAAGGGCTTAGGGTCTTGAGTTTTTTTGAGAAACAAATAAATAATCAAAGTTGATAAAGTTATAGTTAAGACATAAATAAGTCTTTCCTTTATGCTGCATTTGGTGATTGGAAGCTCTTTTTTTGAGTTGTTCCACAAAACAAAACCGACTATTCCCATTATGAGATAAATGAAACAATTTAACAAATCACCGTAAAGTTTTAGTTTTAAGTTGAAAGCTATCAAACATAGCATTTGCAAAATATAAAATACCCAATTTGAGCGTTTATTATAGAGCACAAGAAGGGATTGCAACAGTCCGAAGACTGTTGCGAAAACTTCTATAAAAACCATAGTTTTACTACCTTTCGTATTGTGAAATATATAACAACGGTTTAAAATTTGTTGATGTCTTAGCTAAATTCCTTGCATAATAAAGCTCTTTTACTTGCTTTATTAAAAGGAGTTTATCTTTGTTTGTTTTATTTTTTTGGGGTAATTGTTGGGGAAGATACTCTTTTATAAGTGGCAAGAAAGTATCTTGATATTCCGGATAAAACTTAATCAACGTTTGGTAAGCATTTAACGGTTTATCCGGCTTGGTCAGTCTTGCAC
>JAFYWO010000179.1 GCA_017557925.1 Alphaproteobacteria bacterium
CTGCATTGTTTTACCTTTTGCAATAGCCTGTTATGTTTCAAAATTTACATCTAATTATACTAAACAAGCTTGGAATCTATTTGTTAATGTTTGCGCAAATTTTATGATTATGGGAGTCGTTGCTGATTTTTCGGTAAAAATGTTGGAACGCTCTATCGGAGGACATACCGAACTAATGAGTAAATTAACTTCTGGCGGAGTATTGCAAGAATCCGAGGTCGCCGATTTATACAATCAACTTTCTGCAACAGCATTTATTCTTACTATTATATGTTGTTTAATACTTTTTAAGCTGTTTTCTGAAGTAGAATCATTGGCTCAAAGTTTATCCGGTGCCAAAGGTGTCGGTGTTCTTGCTCAAAAATCTATTACACCGTTTGCAAGAACAACCAAGGGGGCTGCATTATGGCTTGGTACTGAAACCGCAAAATCCAGCTTACACAAAACATCTTCAACTCTTAAAAACTCAAGGTTAGGTGTTGCTTTAAGAACAAGAGCCCGAAAATTTTTCAAAATTTAGCGGTATAAGGAGTTAAAAATGGAAGCGCTAAAACAAATATTAAAAAAAGTTTCAAAAGTTAGAAAAAACTTTCTGGCTTTGGCTTTTGTTTTTGTATTAAGCGCTTGTGATGAATGTTTAACATATCAAGAATATGTTTCCGAAGGAAAAGATGGTAACTGTTTATTATGTCCTTTGTTTACTGTTTTAACCGAATCAGCAGCAAAAGTTGCAAATAATTCTTGGAATATGTTTGCTTCAGAATTGTCTTATGTTGTTATGTATGTAACAGCAATTTATATTGCTTTTTTCACATTAAAAATGGTCGGTTCTTTTGGAGAAAAAGCGTTTGCGGACTATTTAATGAATAACAAAACCGGTGTTGTAATGTTAGGATTTAAATTGGCCGTAATTTATCAACTTTTAAACAGCAATTTTATTGTTGCAAATGTTTTAGCACCTCTTTTGGAAGCAGGATTAAAGGTTGGAGAACAACTAAGTGCAACCACTACATCTATTGGATGGGGTGTGAACAGTTCCGGCGGAACGGCTTGGGACTCTTTATTTAGTATGCTGAATACGGCTATTCAAAAATTTAATGACCAAGTATATGAACATATTGCTTTGGGTAATGCAATGATTTGTCATTCCACAAAAGGCTTTCTATTTTCTTGGTATTGGTTGATGCTTTGTTATGGAATTATTTTCTTTATTTTTGGGTGGTTTTTACTTGCTTTTATATCATTTTTTATTGTTGACATAATAATAAATTTAGCAATAGGAGCTATGCTTTTACCTTTCGGTATAGCGTTTGCAATATCCGAAAAAACCAAACCATATACTACAAAAATATGGCAAATCTTTTTAGGGGTATTTTTTAATTTTATAATGATTGGAGTAATATTAGGGTTATCTGTTCAACTAATTGAGCTTGCTATGGGTAAAATGGATGAAAACAATGTCCCGTCTTCGGGTATAAATAGTTTCTTAGGTGAAATTTCCAGTTTACTTGATGCAAATAATGTTAAACAAGTGTCAGAAATTTTATGGAATTCAGGATGTTTGTTGTTAGCTATTGTGTGCTTTTGGTTAACCAGCAAATTAATAGGTCAAATTAAAGAATTATCTTCAGCAATAAGTGATGCTATAGGTTCAAAATTAACGTCTTCCGGTGAAGCTGTTGGTAACGTTGCAGTTTCTTCAGTAGTTGGTGTTTCTAAAAAGGCCGGAAAATATGTAACAAACAGTGTCGAGGAAGGAGCTAAATATGCTTTGGATGCAGGAGCTCGCAGAACAGGCATTGATAAAGCAATAAGAAACGTGCAAGGTAAAGCTACTACTGTAAGAGGTGTGCTAACAGGAACAGGTAAAGAAGGTTACAAGGCTTGGTGGAGAAAATAATTATGATGAAGTTTGATATAAAAAAATATTTTACCCCAAAAATCATAAGAAGCATTTTTATGCTTTTCTTGATAATAATCCTTTCTGCTTGTGATAAACCTGAAGACGGAATGGGTAAAGGCAGCCAAGAAAATTACAACAAGCAATCAGATTGTTGGCAAACCTATATTATAAATGCAGTAACAAAAATTATCGATACTTTGTTTGGAAAAGGTAGCGATATAATAACGGGCAATCAAGGCTCTGCCGTAATTATGGTTGGTTTTGCAATTTGGATGGGATTTAAGTTCTTAAAAATTCTCCCATCTTTTAAGGCGCAAAATTTAGGAGAAATACTAACAGAAATCGGACAAAAGCTCTTTTTGTGTGCATTTTGCGCGTGGGCGGCATCTTCTAAAGCAGAAATGATTTGGTTAATTGATACATTCATTCTTCCTATATATAATACAATTTTAAGTTTAGCATCAAGTGTTATAGACGTTAATCCAAGCATACAGTTGGATTTAGGTGATATTGGCACTGAGACTTTTACAAATAATTATACAGAATGTCAGGCACCAGAGGTATCTTTAGGTCAAAGTATTAAAGGTGCCATTTCTCCTATGATGAATTGTGTTGTTTGTTCTATAAGCTCCAGACTTAATGCCGGAGTTAAAATCGGTATAGAACTTATTTGTTCTTTAAAATTTTCTGCTATTATTTTGGGAATTTTGTTGATTGTATTCTTCACTTGCGCAAAATTCGGATTTATACTTTTTGTGGTGGATAGTTTATTCAGATTAAACTTTACCATATTTTTATTCCCGTTGGCAATTATTGCTCTACCGTTTGCATATACACGCAAATGGGCTACTCATTGCGTTTTAATGTTTTTGAATTCTTCAGGTATTATGCTGTTTATCGGCCTACTCGTCTGTTTAGCGGTTAATTCGCTTGAAATTATAATGGTAAATATAGGCCCTCAGTTAAATAATGATGAATTGAAAACTCCGGGACCGTTGTTGATGGGTATGTTTATGATTTCTTTATTGTTATTTAATATACCTGCTTTGGGTGTTTCCCTTGCCGACAAATTTATAGGAGGCGGTGCCGGTGATGAATTCCAAAAGAAGGTTTCACGTTTTGTTGTAAATTTAGCTAAAAAAGCAGCGATGGCAGCTGTTGCTTATTTTACAGGCGGTATATCTTCAGGTGCTACAGCTGTTTTGCAAAAATATGAAAAATCACGAGAAGCATTAGACGATATAAAACAAACAACCGGTAAAATTAAAGACAAGTTAAATTCTCTTGCGGGGTATAATGATGATTAAGACTGTGACTTACATATTCTTTTATAAGATGTTCCCATCAAGAACACTTCGTTTTGTTATGTATTTTTTACTTACATTGTTGTTTACTTCCTATGCTTTTGCTGATGGTCCTGATGATGAATATACAGAACATTGTTTGGGAGATAATTTTAATAAAAAATATGATGAGGCTGATTGTTGGTCTTGTGCGGTTGTATTATCTTTAATGCAAAGTATGACTGCAGCCGCAGGAACGTTATATAACTCTATCAGAGAAATCAGTATATTGGTGCTTTTATATGGTGGTTCTATCTGGATTATCTGTTATTTTATAAAATCATTAGGTTCTTTTGCTGAGCAGAATCCAAATAAAATTTTAGAAGGTCTTATTAACTTTATGTTTAAGTGGGCTTTGGCTTATGTAATGGTCTATTCCGGACTTGATACTATAGTTTTATATATTGTAGATCCTTTGCTTGATGTTGGATACACTATCGGACAAAGCTTAAGTCAAAATGCAGGAATAGGAGGTTAAGATGAAAAAAATAACATTTATACTCATTTTATCTTTATTTACTATTTTTGCTCCAATAAAAGCACAAGCAGGAAAATTAAATGTTCCGCAAATATCGTATGGCAATATATCCGGCGGACAAGCTATGAAAAAATTATCAGACAATATTTATAATATGGCAAAAAAAATAAATAAATCTTCATCTCAACTGATGAAATTCGGAAATATGTTATATTGTAGTTCTATTCACGGAAAAGCCGCAGAATGGCATATACTGGAGTGGAAGTGGAAGGTTATCTCTTTTGAATTATTACTTAGTTCTGCAATTTTAATGCTTTTGGGTTTTATTATATCTATGATAGCCTCATTTTATATGTTTGATGTGGCGTTTAACCTATCTATATCAATAGTATTACTTCCTTTGGGAATCGCTCTTTGGCCTTTTGGTTGGACCAAAAAGAAACTGAAAGTCATAATTGATAATATAACATACTATGTTGGTGTATTTATCTTTTTACCATTAGGAATTTTAATTGCCAATGCTATTGCGGAAGAAGTTATAGCATCGGCTTTCGGCAATAGTTCTGATTTAATTTTAGCTTTTGAAAATGATCAATCTGATTTGATTGAAGATATGCTTTCTTTTTGGAATATGTTGGGAATAATCTTATCTTATGTGGTTGCTATTCGTATCATTCCACTATTTGCAAACGAATTTTGTAATCATTTCTTTAGTGGACAATTTGCCGGTGGTCCGATAAGTGCTCGTCTAACACAAATGATAACAGGTCTGAAAAAGAATACTGTTGATAGAGTGGGTAAATATGGTAAAGATGTTGTCAAGCATCAAATAAAAAGAAAATTAAATGGGAGGTAGATATGATGAATGTAAGAAAATATTACAAATTCCATTTACCTCTTATTATAGGATTTATTTGCTTATTCTTTCCGAAAGACACCTATGCTTGGACTTGTGATTGGTGTCAAGGTTTGGTGGACTGGGTTGTTGATAAAGCAACCAATGCAGCACTTGGCATACTTGGATTAGATAATGATGTAAATTGCGATGTCCCTGCAACAGAAACATCTTTTTGTATGTTTTGCCCGTTGTTTAAGCTGATTTTTAACGCCGCAAGCTTAATTGCTCAAAGGTCTTATATGCTCTTTGGTAAAGATTTAGTCCAAGTGCTTTTAATATTTTTAGCTGTATCATTAGCTTTGATAATTATC
>JAFYWO010000180.1 GCA_017557925.1 Alphaproteobacteria bacterium
TATTACCGCTCATAACGCCAGTGCCTGAAATTTCACATTTCTTAGCCATTTTTTTATCCTTTACTCAAAAAACTTTTGCTCATACATACATACATTATCCTAATAAGTCAAGCAAAATATTCCATAAAACGTCAAAAAAAGCTGGATTTTTTCTCTCATTTATAATATAACCCAAAATCTAAACAATATTTTATGTACCCGTAGCTCAACCGGATAGAGTGTTGGCCTCCGACGCCAAAGGTTGCGAGTTCGAACCTCGCCGGGTGCACCATTTTAGGACTAAAAAAAATAAACCGCTCTTTACAAGCGGTTTATTTTTTAATCTTTTACATGAATAAATTTTCTTTCATCATAATCATATACCAAATGCAAAATACTGCAATTTTCATATGATACATCACTTAGACCAAAACCACACGCAAGCGCATTGATTATTCCGGCATGACAAACAACACCTACAGGATATAGCGTATATTTATTTTGTAAAACAATATACGTCAAAGCCTTTTTCATTCGCTCAAATGCTTCCTTCTTACTCTCACCGTTTGAAAACTTCAAATCCCAAGTTTCTAAAGTAGGACACATAAAGTCTTCAACAATAGAAGCATAATCTCTTTTTGTTTCTTCAATACTTTTACCTTCCATATCTCCAAAACTGCATTCTCGCAAATATTTTAAGATAATAACAGGCGAAGCAATAGAGTTCTCTTCCGCAACAATATTGGCTGTCTGCACCGCTCTTAATAAAGGGGAACAATAAATCTTATAAATACCTTTATTTTTAACCCTTTTACCCAAATCACGAGCTTGTTCTTTTCCTACTTCGGTAAGTAGACTATCCACACCAGAGCCTTGCCACTTTTGCTCTACATTCATAAAAGTCTGACCGTGGCGAAACACATAAATATCAATTTTCCTCATAATATAAAAATTATATTTTTTTGTTAGTATATATCAAGCTTATTATTTTTGCAACAAAAAAGGTGACTATCGTCACCTCACAAAAACTATTTCTTCTTACTTTCTATATATTTAACCGCCTCATTAAAGACTTCTTCAATATTAAGATTCGTTGTATCAAGAATTATCGCATCATCGGCAGGTTTCATAGGTGCATCTTTTCTATTTGCATCTCTATCATCACGAATTTTTACATCTCTTAATACATCCTCAAATTTTGCATTCATTCCTTTTGCAATAAATTCATCATAACGCCTTTTAGCCCTAACCTCAGGAGAGGCGGTTATAAAAAACTTAACCTCAGCATTAGGACAAACAACCGTGCCAGTATCTCTACCATCATAAATAACACCGTTTGCCGGTCTGCCATCAGCAAAAACAGGATTCATAGAAAAATTCTTTTGCATATCCAATAATCTTTCTCTAACTCCCGGATAACTGGAAATAACAGAAGCCGCCTCCCCTCCTTTAGAAGACCTGAATTCAGGATTCTTTGATAATTCAATCATTGTTGCAAAATCAAGTTCTCCGGCTTCTTTTTCTGCTTTTTTTATATCCTTTAAATCTGTATTTGATAACAACATTTTAAGCCCAACTGCTCTATACACCATTCCTGTATCAAAATAAGCATACCCATATTCACTCGCCAACTTTTGAGAAAGAGTTCCTTTACCGGCAGCAGCAGGACCATCTATTGTAATAATCATTATACCCCCTGTATAAATTAAAAATTTTATTTATTCTTTAACACATTATATGTAACATTGTAGTATAAAAATAACTTATACCAAAGATTAGAGAAATGGCAAAAACTTTTCGTTTATACACAAAAGAAGACCTTGAACCAAACAAAACAATACTCCTAAATGAGGAGCAAACACATTATTTAAAAAACGTTGTAAAATATTCTTTAAATGACACCCTTCTTTGCTTTGATAATAAATCAGGAGAATTTTTATGCGAAATTCAAAGCTTTAACAAAAAAACAACAGAAGTTATTGTAAAATCAAAAACCAAAGATTTTGCATCTTCCCCTGATATATGGTTGCTTTTCGCACCTCTAAAAAAAGATAAAACAGATTTCGTAATAGAAAAAGCCACTGAACTCGGTGTAAGAAAAATAATTCCGACACTTACACGCTACACAATTACAAATAACATAAAAACCGAGCGCTACCACGCTCAAGCAATAGAAGCATCAGAGCAGTCAAGAAGAACAGACATACCGGAAATATCCCAACCACAAACCTTAAGCAATATACTTTCAAACTGGGACTCTCAACGAACATTGTTTTTTATGGATGAAACTTTACAAAGCCTTCCTTTTTTAGAACAACTACAAAAACAACCTTCTGCCAAATCAGCTATTTTAATCGGACCTGAAGGCGGTTTTTCTGACGAAGAATTATCAAATTTAAGAACAAAATCTTTTGCCAAAGGAGCAACTCTCGGCCCTAGAATTTTAAGAGCAGAAACTGCGGCTCTTTCAGCACTTTCCTGTTGGCAAATGATTTTAGGTGATTGGAGAAAATAAAATGAAAATACTAATAGCAGACGACCACGAATTATTCTTAAAAGGCTTGGAATTTATATTAGAGCAAAATTTGCAAAATACGGAAATAACAACAGCTAAAGATTATAATCAAATATTTTCTACATTAGAAACCACAAAAAACTTTGACCTTATAATAACCGATTTGGCAATGCCTGGAGAAAATTGGCTTACAGCCATCAACAAAATACATAACACCCTACCAGACACCCCTATTATCATCATTTCTGCTGTTTTTGATAAAGAATTATTACAACAAACATTAGATATAGGTGTGGCAGGATACATTCCCAAAACAGCAAACAACAATCTGATTATAAGTGCAATAAATTTAGTTCTTGCAGGCGGAATGTATATCCCTCACGAACTGCTTTATGCTCCAAAATCACAAAATCTTCCTAATGAAAAACAAAAAGAATATATAACACCATTAAAAAATTTAGAAAAAATAACAGAAAATACATCAGAAGAAAACAAAAAAGGTCTGACAGATCGTCAAATAGATATTGTAAAATGTATAGCCGAAGGTCTCTCAAATAAACAAATTGCCTATAAGCTAAATTTAACTGAAGGCACAATAAAGGTTCATATCACAATTATCTTAAAATTATTAAATGTAAAAAACAGAACTTCTGCGGTCATAGAGGCAGCTAAACGTGGATATATTTCAGACAACTTCTTAATTCAATAAATATTTAAGGAACTATTATGCCTAAAACCCAAAAAAATACAACAAAACAAATTCCATTATATCTAAAAAATATATACGCTCGGTTATACTTAAATAAATACATTTACAATTTTTTTGATAATACAGTTGTTTTAAATATACTAACCCTCGGTCATCATCATATTCTAACTGAGGAACTAAAAAAAGAGATAACACCAAACTCAAACATCTTGCAAATAGGTGTTACTTTTGGCTCACAAATTGAAAAAACATACCAAACTATCGGAGCATACGGTTCTTATACCATTGTAGATATTTTACCTGATGTTCTGGAAACTTACCGAGAAAAACACTTGGAACAACACATAAAATTAGTTGAAGCAAACGCCGCCAAAACCATAAAAGGAGAATTTGATACCATAATATGTTATATGCTTTTACACGAGCTACCACCTCTAACCCGTAATAAAATATTGCAAAACATACACAAATCTCTCCCAGTAGGAGGTAAAATAATATTTATAGACTACCATTCTCCATCAAGTTTTAACCCTCTGAAATATTTTATCAAAGCATTTAACAGACTATACCAACCCTTTGCAGAAACTTTGTGGAATCATGCTATAAAAAATATTATGCCTTCCGGCGATTCTTACCAATGGTCACAACAAACATATTTCGGCGGAATATACCAAAAGGTTATCGCTACAAAAATAAGATAATAAATCTAAAAATACATAATATAAAAAAAGAGCAGAAAACATCTGCTCTTTTTTATCTGCAATCTTTTAAACTTAAGATTTTGCTACACTTATTTTTTTGAATTTTTGTTTTTCTGTTTGCGATTTAGGGATAGACACTGTCAATACCCCATTATTATAATTAGCCGTTGTGGCATCATAGTCTAAATCCCAAGGTAATTGCAACGTTCTTCTAAACATTCCATAAGATATTTCCGAAAAATAATTATCTTTTGCATTTGCTTGAATTTCATTTTTCTTTTCACCTGATATACTTAAATATCCATCAGCCGAAATTTTTAGGTCAATTTCTTTTTCATCAATACCTGGTATCTCTGCAACAACCTTAACCGCATCTTTATTTTCTGTTACCTGAATTTTAGGTGACAAATCAGAAAACTCTGCATTAGAGCTATCCATAAAATTCCAAAAATAATTCATCAGACTTCTAAAATCTGTAGGATTGTGAGTAACAGATACTTCATGATTATTTTGAGTGCTATTGGCAACTGCATTTCTCATACTAATTCTCCCTGATTATTTATTTTTTGAAGAACTTGCTTCTTCATCTTTTGACACACTACTACCTGAGCAACAACATCCTGATATAGATGAACTTGGCTTATTTTTATCTCTTGAAAATTTAGATTGAGAATTTTTCATATTTACCTCCAAAATAAAATATTAACACATAAAGATTTTTCTTTACTGCATATAAATATTCTTGATTTGGATTTTTTAAAGCTAAACTAAAGGGCAGTTTTTACTGCCCTTAATATCTAAAATTCTACTTCAATATTTCTACCCATTTTTAAGAACTTATTAGTCCTTGTTTCTTTAAGTTCTTTAGGCGATAAAGCTTTAAGCTCTTTTAATTGACGAACCAATACTTCTTTTACAGCACTAAACGTTTGTTCTGCACTACGATGAGCACCTCCTAATGGCTCTTTAATAATTTCATCAATTATACCCAAAGCTTTCAAATCTTGAGCAGTCAAACGAAGAGCCTCTGTTGCATCTTTAGTCTTATCCGGAGAACGCCACAAAATAGAAGCACATCCTTCCGGAGAAATAACAGAATAAATAGAATGCTCCAACATCAATACTCTATTTGCCGTAGCAATGGCAATAGCTCCGCCACTTCCGCCTTCACCGATAATCAAAGAAATTATAGGAACTTCCACTTGCAAACATTTTTCAATAGAAGAGGCGATAGCCTCTGCTTGTCCTCTTGCTTCTGCATCAACTCCGGGATATGCACCAGCTGTATCAACAAAACTGATTATAGGTAAATTGAATTTATTAGCCAAATCCATCATTCTTTGAGCTTTACGATATCCTTCAGGCTTAGCCATACCAAAATTATACTTGATACGACTATCCAAATCATTACCTTTTTCTTGCCCCATAACAATAACCGGCATACCATCTAATTTACCGATACCGCAAACCATTGCCTCATCATCGGCAAACCTTCTGTCACCGGCAAGCAATACAAAATCTTCAATCAAAGCCTTTATATAATCCAAACAATGCGGCCTTAAAGCATGTCTTGCAATTTGAGCTTTCTGCCAAGCGGACAAATTCATATAAGTTCTGTTTATATGTTGACCAAGTTTCCTCTCCAAACGACGAATTTCTCGTGTAATATCCATATCTTCGTCTTTTGCTAAAAGTTTTAAATGCTCAATTTTTTCTTCAATTTCTAAAATATCTTTTTCAAAATCAAGCACAACTGCCGTAGAGTCACTCATTTTTTATACCTTTTAAAAATTACCATTACCCTCCTTATATCATAAAATAAAAAAATTTCATCATTTTTTTTCATCAATATCCCCAAAGAACAAAAAAACTGTATAAAACTACACCTTATCTCATTTTTTTAATTGCAAAAAAAAAGCTTTTGCCTACAATAAATAAAAACGATATTGGGAGTAAAAAATTGTTAAACTTTTCATTCTTAATCACTTCATTTTTAAGCACTTTATGGCTTTTTTATTGCCTTAAAAACATTGAGCCTGATATATCTTCCGCAACCAAAACCTACCCTGAACTGATTATGATTTTGGTTCCTATACTTATTTTGTGGGTAATTTTTGCAATTATCAAGAATTACACCCAAAATTTGCGTAATAATACTCAAATGAAGCTTATCGTTAAACAAATAAAAAAGAACACTGAATCCATCGGCTTTTTAACAGAAGCCATTTTATCGCATTCTAAAGAAGTAAAAAGTAGCTTTATCTTACAACAAGCCGATATTTTAATATCTGATATAAACGAAATTTTGTCAGAAATAATCAAACGCAGTAATTCTATCTCCAGCCTACAAATGGAACAACTTTTAACTAGAGTTTCAAAAGGAGAACGTTGGCTTATTGCAAAATCTTTAATAGAAACCAACAACTATCAATCAGACTTTGTTGTTCATTTATTAGAAAAAGCACAAAAAGATTCCATATTGAAAGGTTCTATTTTAGAATTTTATGTCCTTTATTCTGACCTATATGAACTACTTGAAAAATATGATTTATATAAAATCTTATACAACTCCGTAAAATACGGTGCACTTGGTAAAGCACATAGTATATTATCACCTATTATAGAGACATTATCAAACACCCCTGTTGAAAAACAAAACAATAAAGAAGAGCCAAATCCTGCTCCTTCTTTACCAAAACGCTCTCCTTCTGTAGAAGCAAAAGAAAACTCAGATTTTCCATCTTTTCTGACATCTTCATCTTATGTTTCTACAAAGAAAAGACCAACAAAAACAGAAACTCCTACAAAAGAACAACCAAAAGATAAAATAAACGTCGTAAAAGAAGAACCAATAGCAAAACCGACACCAGATGTTTCTATAAAAAAAACAACAATAATCAGTAATTTTAACAACACTAATTCTGCTTTAAAAAACTTAAAACAGGATTCTAAAAAAACAAATGTAATAACTGTAGATGAGCTGGAAAAAGAAATAAATGCCTCTCCTGACAACAATTTTGATGAAAAAAAGATTCCTTTCGGAGATTGGCTTGATGAAAAAAAGAATTAAAACATTTCTTTTTTTGTTATTCACTTTTTTTAACATATCTTTTGCTTATTCAAAAGATAACAACGTTGTAATAACTGATGTCTTATCAATAACAGACTATCCGTTGTATACAACAGAGTTCAAAAGTTTTGTATATGTTAATCCTAATGCTCCTAAAGGAGGAAAGATTGTTTTACCCGCATACGGCACTTTTGATAACTTTAACCCATATATATTCAAAGGAACGGCATCACCTGAAGCAACCAACTTAACAATAGACAGTTTAGCAGTAACTCCAGCTGATGATGTAGGTTCTGCCTATCCTCTGATAGCTCAAAAATTTGAACTTTCTAAAGATAAATCTTTTGTAGGTTTTTTCATCAATCCAAAAGCTAAATTCCATGATGGCACACCAATAACCGCTGACGATGTGGTGTTTAGCTTCAACTCTCTGATAACCAAAGGCTCACCTATTTACAAATTCTATTACCAAGATGTAGAAAAAGTTGTAAAAATATCTCCGTTGCACGTCCGCTTTTACATAAAAAAAGGCGCAAAAAACCGTGAACTTCCGTTAATATTAAGTGCGCTTAAAATATTTTCTCACAAAGATTTTGCAAACAAAGATTATGCCACCCCTTCTCTAACACCACCATTGGGCAGTGGTCCTTATAAAATAAAATCTTTTGAAGCCGGAAAATATATAACATTTAAAAGAAATAATGATTACTGGGCAAAAGATTTACCAACACGCAAAGGTTTCTTCAACTTTGAAGAAATAAAATATGATTATTACCAAGATACAACGGTTTCTCTGCAAGCTCTTTTTGCCGGAAATATAGATGTGCGTTATGAATATATAGCAAAATCTTGGGCAACGGGTTATGATAATGACCTTATAACTCAAGGAAAAATAAAAAAACAAGCCATTCCTCACTCAAGACCGGCAACAACGCA
Source organism: Alphaproteobacteria bacterium (assembly GCA_017557925.1). Taxonomy (GTDB): domain Bacteria; phylum Pseudomonadota; class Alphaproteobacteria; order RF32; family CAG-239; genus CAG-267. The sequence goes on from JAFYWO010000180.1 coordinate 7,911, forward strand.
ATACTTTGCATTCAATACCAGAAAAGAAAAACTGTCATCTCCTGATGTAAGAAAAGCCATAGAATTAGCCTTCAACTTTAGTTGGGCTAACAAAAACCTATTTTATAATCAATACCATCGCCTAAATAGCTTTTTTACAAACACTCCATATAGGGCTACACACACCCCAAAAGACACAGAGTTAACAATCTTACAAGAATATAAAGATAAACTTCCGCCAGAAATTTTTACAACTCCGGTAGAAAATCTATTTAGAGACGATTCTCTTTCAGATAGAGAAAATCTAAAACTCGCCATACAACACTTAAAACTTGCAGGTTATGACTTTATAAACGAAAAAATGTGCAACATTAAAACCGGTGAACCGCTAGAATTTGAAATAATTATAAACTCTGCAAACGGGAACTCTTTTACCAGAGTATTGCTTCCGTTTATTGAAAATTTAAGAAAAATAGGAATTAAAGTAACAACAAGAGTACTTGAAATAAACACCTATAAAAACAAATTGGATAAATTTGATTTTGACATAATAGTAAGCGGCTTTGGCGGAATATCACTACCTGGAACAGAACAAAAAGACCTATGGGGAAGCAAGTCCGCAGACATATATGGCTCAAATAATATAATAGGCATTAAAAACCCTGTTATAGATTCCTTAATACAAAAACTAATAGAAACAGAAGATAATATCCTATATACGGCATATGTAAAAGCTTTGGACAGAGTACTATTATTTAACCATTATGTCATATTCAACTGGTATTCTGCAACCGACCGCATAGCTTATTGGGATAAATTTTCGCAACCTGATAATGCTTCTACGGGTATAGACATAAATACTTGGTGGATAAAGGAATAAACTATGAAAAACTATATAATAAAAAGACTTCTCTTAATTCCCCTAACACTATTTGGAATACTACTTATAAATTTTTGCGTAATTCAACTTGCTCCCGGAGGACCTGTTGAATATATGTTAGCTCAATATAAAGGGTTAGACACTTCAGCTACAGGTAACATAAATTCCGGTGCACCAAATTTAAACGAACAAAAATATCAAGGTTCAAAAGGTGTCCCTGATGATTTAGTAAAAGAATTAGAAAAACAATTTGGCTTTGATTTACCTGTCCATCAACGTTTTCTAAAGATGGTAAAAGATTACCTAAAATTTGATTTAGGAAAAAGTTACTATAAAGATAAATCCGTTTTAGAACTCATAAAAGAACGTCTGCCTATATCTATATCATTAGGTCTATGGTCAACACTGCTTATTTATTTAATAGCAATACCTTTAGGAATAAAAAAAGCCCAAAAAGACGGCGAACAATTTGATATTATAAGCTCATTTATCATTTTTATCGGTTCTGCCATACCTGTATTCTTATTTGCAGTTCTTTTAATCGTTTTATTTGCAGGTGGAAGTTATTTCCAACTATTCCCCTTAAAAGGATTAACATCTGACGGGTGGGAAGATTTTAGCACTCTACATAAAATACTTGATTATTTTTGGCATATAACATTACCGACAATATGTATTGTAATAGGCGGGGTAGCATCTCTTACAATGCTTACAAAAAATTCCTTTATGGATGAACTAAGCAAACAATACGTTCTAACAGCAAGAGCTTATGGCATACCGGAAAACAAGATTCTTTATCACCACGTTTTTAGAAACGCTATGATGATAATAATAGCAGGACTGCCTTCTTTGTTAATAAAAATCCTTTTTACAGGTTCTCTTTTAATAGAAATAATATTTAGCCTAAACGGAATGGGGTTATTAGGATACGAAGCCATAATGACCCGAGATTATCCCGTAATTTTTGGCTCTTTGTATATTTTTGCGCTGCTTGGTCTTATTCTAAAACTCATAAGCGATATAACATATTCTGTTGTAGATCCAAGAGTCAATTTTGAAAAAATATAACTGCAATTTCATCAAATTATTACACTATAATTATATAA
>JAFYWO010000181.1 GCA_017557925.1 Alphaproteobacteria bacterium
ATAAAGAAAAGTCGCCAAACATACAAAAACGGTGTTTTGCACGGAGTTTCAACTTATTATACACCAAACGGAACAAAAGACAGTGAAATTCCCTACATTTTAGGAACACCCGAAGGTATAGCCTTTTCATATTATGAAGATGGTGAACTAAAAGCCAAAACACCATATAAAAAAGGACAAATCACGGGTGAAAAACGCACTTTTTATGAAACAGGAAACATAAAAGAACGCATCCCATATATTGCCGACATTCCTGAGGGCGAAGCTAAAACTTATTATGAAGATGGCAAATTAAAACAAACCTATCAATTTTCCAATGGTATAAAATCCGGTCCGTCAGTAGTATACTATGCTGATGGTAGTGTTGCTGAACAATTTGAGTATAACAATAATACCATTGTAAATGACAGATATATATATTATAAATCCGGCAACCTGAAATCCCGTATAAAATATGCTCAAGGCAAAAAGAATGGTTATACTCAAAACTATTATGAATTGGGCGGTATAGAATCAGAAATACCCTATGTTAATGATGAATTAAGCGGTGTAGGCTCTTTTTATAACAAAAAGGGAGAACTTACATTAAAGGTTACTTACAAAAACAACATCCGCCAAGGTAAAGCTACTGCCTTTTTCCCAAATGGTAATAAACACATAGTAGCAAACTATCATCAAGACTTAAAAGAAGATATTGAAACCACATATTACCCTTCAGGTGCGGTTGAAATAGAAACCCCTTATGTAAACGGTATTGTAAATGGTGTCGTTCGTAAATATTATGAATCTTCCGTTCTTGAAAAAGAAATACCATATATTGATGCTATTCCAAACGGCATTGCCAAATTCTATGACCAAACAGGTATGCTGATAACTGAAACAACCTATGAAAAAGGCTCTAAAAATGGTTTGGAAAAAGAATACTCAGCCGACACAACCTTAAAAAGAGAAAAGAATTATCTCAACAACGTCTTAAATGGTGAATATAAAGAGTTTTATCCATCCGGCAAAGTAAAATCTACAGCTTTTTATGAAGCAGGAAATCTAGAAGGAATTAGCGTTATTTATGATGAAGAAGGCAATATCACCTACGAGATACCATACATCAACAACCGCAAAGAAGGTATCGTTAAACGTTATTACAACACCGGAGAAGTTATGGGAGAAATAACATACGAAAAAGGTAAAAAGCATGGTATGTTAAACGCATATAACAAAGACCAAACATTAATGGCAAAAGTCTTATTTAATAAAGATAAAGCCATAAAAGGTTATAGCCTTAATCACGGAGAAAGTCCTGAACTAATGACAGAAGAGGAGTTAGAAAGTATCAATAATTCATATTAAAAAAGTATAGCCTTTTATAACAACATAAGAGGCTAAAAACCAACACATTTTCAACAACATTATGCTTTTGCTAATTACATAAAAATTATCAATAGCAATTTTTTAGAGTATACAAACGTGAACAATAAAGTTTTTACAAGTTTTCTAATCAGTCTTTTAGGTATAACCCCTATAAATAAAGCATATTCACGCCAGGGAACACTTGCGCCTGTTGATTTCAACCAAATGTATCATTTAGCATCAACCGGAAAAATAGGTAATTTAAGAAATGCCGTAAACAGAGGCTTAAACATTGATGCAACCAACCTTGAAGGAGATACTGGTCTTTGCATCGCAATTAAACGTAAAAACTATATAGCATACAACTCTTTCAGAATGAGCGGAGCAAACCCGAAACACGCTTGCACCTATAAAATATATGATGAATATCAAAAATTCTTAAATTCTAGCGAAACGGTTAAAGAAGATAAAATTTTAGGCAACGCACAATCATTATACTATAACGAGGAAGAAACAAAACTTTGGCCTTGGATTTTAGGAGGTGCTATTATTGGCGGAGGCGCCCTTGCTCTAGGCGGAGGTGGCGGAGGTGGTGGCGGAGCCCCCACAATTGTAGATGACGATACCGAAGTCATCACTCCGATAACCACAGGAGCGGGGCTTGCAGGTTACATAAAAAATTATTATAAATTGGTAGAAACCGAAGATACAACCAATATCTTAGACATAACATATAACAACGATTCTATTACAGATATAAATGCAATAAAAATGTTGCCTAATGCTCTTGATATAAGCTCAAATCTTAAAGCTTTCGTCAAAGTAACAAACGGAAATACTTATGAAAATTTAGGAGAATTTTCACTTGGCAACGGAACTGTCGGTATGGCATCTTATGGTAAAAACAGCGTTATAAAAAATAACGGCAATATAAACATAAGTGCAACCAATGCATCTGTCGGAATTGTTGCAAGCAACAGTTCTACCGCATATAATGGTTCAAGTGATTTATATTCAGATGATAATGGAAACATCAACCTATCATTTAAAGGTAAGACCGCCGGTAATTCCTTGATAGGTATGTATGCAGATACAAATTCCAACATCATAAACTACGGCAAAATAACTTCAACAACTTCAGAAATTGAAAACGAAAATTCATCTGCTTATCTGACTAGCGTTAATGGCAAAAAGATAAACAGTTTGCTTGATGATGTGCTGGAAGAAACGCCTTCTGTTGATGATGCAATAGAAGAAACAAATAAAGAACCAAATTCAGGCACACTTGTCGGAATGGGTTTATTCAATTATTATACCGGAACAAACTTAAGCCAAAACACCGTAACTGCCACAAACTACGGAACTATTGACTTATCTGCCGGACACAACACAGACCAAGATGTAGGTGTATCACTAATTGGTATGGGAAGTTATATTGATGACAAATTCCTAAATAAAAACCATAACCCTGCCTATGCAGAACAGATGAAGTTGAATAATGACGGAAACATAAATCTAAAATATCAAGGTAAATACTCTCTGTCTAAAACAGCATTAAAATTAGGTGATGGCGGTCTTATCGGTATACGAGCAGACTCACAAACAACCGCCACAAATAAAGGCAACATAGATATAAACTTAACATCAACAACTCTAGAAAAAGACATAGATGTATCTGCCGGAATGTTAGCAATTCACGGCGCAGAACTCATAAACGGCGATAAGGACGACAATTCTAAAGGTCTGATAAAAATTACTAATGATGCCACATCAGGAGGTATAAGTTATGGTATGCTCGCCGCTAAAGGAGATGGCTCACAAACTAGAATATATAACTGGAAAAAACCTATATTATCTAATTACGGGCAGATAGATATAGCAGTCAGCAACTCTTATGCAATGGCCTCTTTTGATGGTGGAGAAATCACAAATTACGGCACTATAAATTTAGGTGTAGAAAACGGACATTCATATTATACAAACAACATAGGTCTTTATTCTGAAGGAAAAGATATATCAGATGCTGCAAGCTTAATAAATAAGGGAATAATTAACGTAAATTCTATCCAATCTGTAGCAATGCAACAGATGTTTTCCGGTTCTGTTAATATGATAAATGACGGAATAATATATCTTTCACAAAAAGCAACCGGCTCCAAAGCTTTTGCCGGAAACTTCTCAACAGCAATCAACAATAAGGATATAATATATAAAGTAGACAACTCCGAAAACTTCAGCTACCCGTTGGTCTCAGAATACAAAAATTCAGACTGGAATGTAAGAAATAAACCCGTTGCTTCAATCATAAATATTTCCGCAAACAATGAAACAACAAAACAAGATTTTACTAATAACGGAACTATTATTTTAGGAGATGCAATATCTAACAATTACAACGGCACTTTCGGAACAGCTGCCATCCAAGTTTCAGAACAAGGAACAGCTATGAATGAAGAATACAGCATAGACGAGAACGGCAACGAAAGCGGACTTATCTGGTTAAAAAAAGCAGATGATACATACCGTCAATTAAACGTCGGTTTACATCTTGACGTTAATGCCAAAAGAGCAGCTGTAGTAAACAATAAAGGAAAAATAGTTGTAGATTCTAATCACTCAATGGGTATTTTAAACAACTCCACCAAAGGGGCAACAGCCATCAATAACGGAGATATATATGTAAACGGAAAATACTCTTACGGAATAGCAGGAACAACAGGTTCATATATATCTAATGGTATGAGCACTAATCCAAATGCCAACATTTATGTAAATTCTAAAGGTTCTGCCGGAATGTTTATTCAAGATGGTGAACTTTACAGTTTTGGTAACATTTACTTAAATGAAAGTAATACCTTCGCAAACATTATTAAAGGAAAAGATGCTGTTGTTAATGATGGAGGAAACATCTTTTTTCATAAAAACCTAAATGATATTGTCTTTTATAAAATCATAGACGACGCAGACATTTCTGTCACAAGAGAAGAACCTCTTGTTGTAGATGGTTATACTTTTGCCTTGGTAGAAACAGAAGAAACAGGAGGAACTGTTCGTGTTCAAGGAAAATTCAACGCTACGGTAAAAGGCACTAACAGTACTTTATTAAATATCAACGGTGTCGGTTCAAAAGGTTATATTTCAAAATCTGCAAACGATTTTACTAACACTCCGGAAATAAACATAGAAAACTCCTCTACAGGTATAAAAGTTCTAAATGGTGGTGAATTAAATATTGATGCAGGAACAATAAACATTAGAAACGAAAACACTAAAGGTATAAGTATTATCGGAAATTTATCTACCGAAGATATATCATTCTTAAACATCAAAGGCGGAAACATATATGTCAGTGATTCTGCTACCGGTATTACTAGTGATATTTATTCCATAATAAACTTCAACTCCGGCAACCTTGAAGCAAATAATGCTTTGGGTATAAATTTAAATAATAACACTCTTAATTTCAATAGAGGTAACATCAAGGTTATTGATGGAATAGGCATACATAATAACAACAACTCAATAACAAACATATCCGAAAACGCAAAATTAACTATAGAAGCAACAAATAATTGCTCAAGTATATTATGCAGAGAAAGTTTGTATTCTAAAGGTGTTGAGATTACGAGTGGCGAAGTAATCAACTATGGAAAAATTACAGGTTCAGGTATGAATAAAGCCGGTATGGGTGTAAAAATAAACAGTAGCGGTTTATTTGATAATTCACAAACAACAACACACACAGGAACAATTGTAGATGGTCAAATTTCCTCGCTGAATATCGGTGTATATAATCAAAACAATTTCATAAACAGCGGAAGTATACTAGAGAATTATATCGGTGTATATAATCAAGGAGGCGTTATTACAAATACTGGTGATTTCAACAAAAACAGCTACGGAATATATCAAGAAAACGGAAGCAGCATCATTAAAGAAGGAACATTTGCAAATAATGAATATGCAATTTATGCCATTGGCGGAACTGTAGAAATAAACGGAGGTTCAATCGGTAATGAAACCAGAATCATTGTCGGCGGAAAAACCGGTATATACCTAAAGAACGCAAATGCAATAAGTTCTGCCTCAATAGACGTCGGAAGCGGAACAGGTGTTAATGTTGCGGCGTATGGCTCATTTGATAACTCCGGAACAATAACTGTTTCTAACGGAACAGGTATAAAAATAGAGAAAAACGGAAATGCTACAAACTCCGGCTATATTACAGTAACAGACACCGGCACTGGAGCTTTTATAGAAGACGGCGGTATATTCTCTAACAGCGGAACAATCACTTATAATAGCACACTTGGAAGTTGCACTAATTTGGGAACAACGGGTAACTGCATAGACACAAAACCGGAAGAAGATGATGAAGAAGAAAAAGAACTATCAAGCATTGCAGGAATTGTAATGAACACAAACTCTACCCTGATTAACAAAGGAATAATAGATGCAGGCAACCAAAAAATAGACTTCAATTCTTCTGATAAAGCCAATGTAATTCTTGCTAAAGGCGGAACATTTAAAGGTTCAGAGTTTAGCGGAGAAATTTTAGCAAGCTCAGATATTGTTAAAGGAAACTTTGAGAACAGCTATAACAATAAAAATAGTTTCATAGGAAAAGATGAAGGCTTAAAAGTAACATCTCAGTCTTATATGTTTGATGCGTCTACTCAAAACAATGAGGATAAAATAGATGTTATCTTAAACAGAAAATCTTTCAGTGATATTGTAGAAGAAAAAGAATTAGCAGAATTTCTTGAATTAAACTACAGAGAAGAACGTGGTAAAAAAATATTTGATGCCTTAAAAGAAGCAACAAACAAAAAAGAATTTAACGACACAACCACATCTCAAACAGGTAAAAACTTCTATGCAAATATCACCCGTGAAAATATGTCTGTTATAAGAAAAATTACCGACACTCAAAAGAAAAGAATATTAAATAATACCTTAAAAGACTTAAATATGGGTGTATCATATTTCAACACCGGAAAAGACAAAACAGATACACTAAGCAGTTACAGTAATAACACGTTCCAAGCATACATTGAAAAATCATTAAAAGACACCAAAAACACAAGTTATGGTTTAACTCTTGTCGGGGCATACTCAGATAGCGATTATGACCAAGCAGATGCAGAAAGAGAAAACAAAATCTTAATGGTATTCGCTCCTGTTTTATACCGCAACAACAACATATCATATCTAGGTATGGCAAACCTTGGTATCGGTTATGGCGAATATTCCAGAAACAAATCAACAACAAACTACAAAGCAGATACATTTGATATCTACTATGGTTTAAGCAATAGTCTTGAACACAACACTGACCTGAAGTTATTGGAATTGGTAGCTGAAGCCGAATTTAATTTTGCAGGTATATCCTCTAATAAAGCAAAAGAAAAAGATGGCTTAACCCTAAAATCAAATGATGCGTTATCACTAGAAACAGGTATCGGTCTAAAGTTAAGAAAAACTCTAAAACTTGACAAACAAAAAAGCCTATCATTTGAATTTGGTTCAAAATATTATCACGAGTTCCTTAACCCATATTCTAATTTAGAAGCAACAATTAAAGGTAGTCCATTAAGCTTTAATGCCGGACGTTATAATGAGACAGAAGACAGAATAAAAACAACATTAGGTGCAACCTATAAGGATAGAGATTTTAGTTTGTCTGCTGAAATTTCTCATAATAACGAAAAAGATGATAATATGGAAACAACCATAGATTTGAGGTATCACTTCTAACAAAAACGCTAAAAAATTATTCTTGAATAATTAATTTAACCAAACAACTTAACCCGTTAGTTTGTTTGGTTGAATTGTTATCTGTTGCACCATATTTCATTAAATGGAATAACAAGATTTTTCTAAAATAAACAAACACAAAAAAAAGCTATTATATTCAAACTGCGGATAAAAAAAGTGTTCCAACCTTAATACATTTCTTTTACAGAAAACATTAAAGAAAGAACACTAAAAATATTACGAACTTAAATTCCAAATTAATTTTTTTTATTCAAACTTTCATATTTAGCTTTTTGTTCGTCTGTCAAAAGTTTCCAAAATTCTTCAAAGTACTTTTTTTCAATCTCCAAAATTGCATTCTGTTTTTCTTGTATTTCATCCCAAATAGGACCAATTTCTTTTTTCAAATTCTCTTTCAATTCAGCAACCTTTTGGCTCTGTTCATCTGTCAACATCAAAACTTCTGCCTCAAGATTTTTAGCATAAGAATTAAAACTGAACATAACCAAAGCTAAAAACAAAATAACTCTTTTCAAAATCTTTCTCCTTACTAAATAATCACGACTGCTTAAGTATAGCTAAAACATTAAGAAACTGCAATTCTAATATCCACGTTATAAACAAACGCAATTATTTTTATTGAAAACAAAAATTAAAAGATATAAAGATAAGGCATAAACTTAAAAGGAGATATGGTAATATGAAAATAACTATAATTGGAACAGGATATGTTGGTTTACCTACCGGTGTCGGACTTGCAGAATTTGGTAATGATGTTACATGTCTTGATATTGATGAAAAAAAGATAGAAAAACTAAAAAAAGGTGAACTCACAATTTATGAAGCTGGGTTAGAAGAACTTTTTACAAAAAATATTCAAAATAAAAAGCTTACTTTTTCTACTTCTTTTAAAGAGTGTATTCCTGATTCTGATTTAGTAATCCTTGCTGTTGGAACCCCCCCGCACCCAATTACCAAAGAAGCAGATATGAGATACATCAAACAAGCTTCCGAAGAATTGGCAAAACATCTTGCAGGATATACTGTTGTAGCAATAAAGTCTACTGTTCCTGTAAATACCGGTGATGCGGTAGAAAATATCATAAAAAAAGTAAATCCAACTGCTGATGTTGATGTTGTTTCACTTCCTGAATTTTTGCGTGAAGGTTTCGCCGTAGAAGACTTCTTTAATCCGGACAGAATAATCGTTGGAGCTAACACAACTCGTGCACGAGAATTGATTGGAAACCTTTACACTCCATTTAAAGATAAATGCACAATTCTATATGTTAGTCGCCAATCATCAGAAACCATAAAGTATGCATCAAACGCATTTTTAGCAATGAAGATACAATACATCAATGAAATGGCTGACTTTTGTGAAACATCAGGCGCAAACATTTATGAAGTAGCCAAAGGTATGGGGCTAGATTCAAGAATTGGCGCAAAATTTTTAGTTCCCGGTCCCGGATATGGTGGTTTCTGCTTCCCTAAAGACACTTGCGCAATGGCTTATATGGGTAAATTTAACGGTGTAGATTTATCTCTTATTGAAGCAACCATAAAAGGCAACGAAAAAAGAAAAATCAATATGGCAAAACGCATACTTGATATGGTTAGCGATGTAAAGAATCCTACAGTTGCCGTTCTTGGTAGCGCCTTCAAAGGCGGAACGGATGATTGCCGTGAATCCCCTGCTCTCCAAATTATAGAGATAATGTTAGCCCACGATGTAAATATTAAATTATATGATCCGGAAGCGCTTGAAAATACCAAAGCTATACTCGGAGATATGGTTACATACTGCTCATCAGCTTATGAAGCTATCGGCGGAGCAGATGTTTTGGCTGTATTAACTGATTGGAACGAATTCAAATCTCTTGAATTAGAAAAAATCAAAATACTTATGAAGCGTCCTCAAATTGCAGACTTCCGCAATAATTTTGATTATAATTTAGCCAAATCCCTCGGGTTTGAAATAAAAACATTGGGAATAAAATAAATAAAAAAACAACGTCGGTTATTCCGGCGTTTTTTTTTACAAAAAATAAAATCCCTCTACTGAGGGATTTTTTACCTACCAAAAGAGCTGCATTCCCTTTTAGAGTAAATATAAAAGTTCTTAGCTATTATAAGCGTATGCATCAAGAGAATCATAACCTTCCACTTCCAAATTAGGATTCACATACGCAGGAGTTCCCTTTTCATAAAAGTAAAAATCACGTCTTAATTTCGCTTGGTCACGAATAGATAAAGAATTCCATTCACCTTCAGTTAAACCGTAAGGATAATTTCCCCCAAAACTACAAGCA
>JAFYWO010000182.1 GCA_017557925.1 Alphaproteobacteria bacterium
AGTCAGGTAGGTAATAAGACCAGACTTATTTTTAAGGCTCCTGCTAGAGGTTTAATAGGTTATCACTCTGACTTTTTAACAGATACTCGTGGAACAGGTATTATGAATAGAGTGTTTTATGGGTATGAGGATTATAAAGGTGATATTGCTAATAACCGAAACGGTGTTTTGATTTCTAGTGAAGATGGAACAGCTATAGCTTATTCTTTGTGGAAGTTACAAGACAGAGGTCCTATGTTTATTGAGCATAACAGTCCAGTTTATGTTGGTATGATTATCGGTGAGCACACTAAGTCTAATGACTTGGAAGTAAATCCTACAAAAGCAAAGCAATTAACCAATATTCGTGCTGCCGGTAAAGATGATGCTATTGATTTGATTCCTCCAAGAAAATTATCTTTGGAACAAGCTCTTTCTTATATTCAACAAGATGAATTGTTGGAGGTTACTCCTAAATCTCTCCGTTTAAGAAAAAAGATTTTGGATCCTATTTTGAGAAAACGCTCAAGAAACGAAATCAGTCAATAATTTATTTGAATTAGGATAAAATGCGAATAAGAAGCTCATCTTTTGGTGGGCTTTTTTTTTGGGGTTGGTAGTAAAAAAATATGGTTGGGTTTGATATGTGAATATTTTTTATTTTGGTGTTAAATATTTTTTTAAGGTGGTATTTTAATGAAAAGATTGACTTAAAAGATATTTGTAAATGAAACTTTTTGATAAATTTTATTTAAATGTTGGAGTAAAGGCTTTAATTGCTCTTTGCTTTGTGTATTCTTTTATGATTTTTTCGTTTATATGGGGAAATCATGATTGGCTATATTTGAAAGATAAAATCAGTTATAGTGAAAACTGGTTTGAAGCAAGGTTAACTATTCATTTTTTTAATCTGTTGTTTGCTGAAGGTTTGGTTTTACCTGTTTTTACTATTGTTTTTGGGGTGTTGGGGATAGTTATTTTAGGTATTGTTGTTGCGAATTATTTAGAAATACCAAAAACAAAATTTAATTATATGAGCATATTGTTGTTAATTGGGATGTTTCCGTATAATTTTGTGGTTTTTTATTATCTATACACAGTGATAGCGCTTTATTGGTGGGCGGTATTTGGGGTTGCTTTGCTGTTTTTGGCTGAGGGAAAAATAAAAAATTGGAAGATAGCTGTTGGTGGAATAGGTTATTTTTTGTTGCTAGGAAGTTATCCTCCTAATTATTCATTTGTTCTTTGTGTTTTTGTTTGTAGGAAAATTTTTGATTATGTTTTTAAGGGTAAAAGCGTTGAAGATATATTAAAAAGTTGTTTGTTTTTATGTGGACAAATATTAATTGGTTTTATCGGTTTTAAGCTTTTGCTTATGATGACTAATTTTGAAGAAGGTATGATATATAATGTTAGGGTTTTAGGGGTACAAGATATTATTTTGAGAATACCTATAGAGATTGTTAGGGGTTTTAGTGCGATATATTATTTGCAAGATGAATTAGGTTGGAGTGGTGTTTGTTTTTTAATGTTTTTGATTTGTGTTGGGGGATTTATTGTTTTTGAAAAAGCAAAAAATAAGTTTGTTGCGCTTGTAATGATGCTTGCATTGCTATTATGTTCTCGCTTTATGTTTTTGGTGGCAAGTGAAGCAGATGTTGCATATTTTAGAGGCGGATATTGGGGAATTTTGGGGATTGTTGTGTTTGGAGTTGGTGTTTTTTGTTTTGAACATAAAATGTGGCGTAGAAATGTTATTTTTGTTTTTGAATGTGTTTTTTTGATGATTTTTATTGTTACTGATTTTGAAATTCAAAAAACAAGAAAGCTAATGTTTGATGCAGAAATTAAGTTTATGGAGAGAGTGAAAAATAGGATAGAAAGAGTTGAAAGTTTTGATTATAAAAATAATTATACATCATTAATTGTTGGTAAAACAAGTTTTTGGGAACATTTTTGTTTTGAGGGGTGCAAGGGATATAATAACGAGATTTTGTCTTCAATTTATTTGAGTGGAGATTTTATTTCTTTGTTGTTTTTTGATGATGAAATATATCCTGTTACGTTTAAGCTTGGTTGGTGGGATAGTAGAGTATGGAAGATTCATGATGGTAGATTTTTGAAGTTTAACGGATTTGGGCAGGCGGTTAATAAGGATGAGGCGTTAAAAATAATGTCTTGGACTTATAAAAATGTAAAAAAATGGCCGAATGTTGATAGCTTGTATATTGATAAAAAGAGAATCTTTATGATGTTTGATGGCGGAATGGATAATATTTATGTGTTGACACCGTTGTTAATAAATGTATTAAATGATGGTATGAGTTTTGAATAATATTTTGTTATAAATTAGGAGTGTTTAATATGAAAAAATCTTTGATTTGCAGTTTAATGGCTGTTTTTTTACTTAGTGCTTGTGCAATAGATCCTTACACAGGAGAAAGCAAAGTGTCTAATACTGCTTGGGGTGCCGGTATTGGCACTTTGGCTGGTGCTGGAATAGGTGCTCTTGTTGGTGGAGAAAAAGGTGCGTTGATTGGTGCCGGTGTTGGAGCGGCTGCGGGTGCAGGGGCTGGCGGTTATATGGATGTTCAAGCTCAAAAATTACGTCGTGAGTTGTTAAATACAGGTGTTCAAGTTAAGGAAATAAATGGTCAGATTTATTTAATTATGCCGGGTAATATTACATTTGATACTAATGAGGCAACTATTAAATCAGGTTTTCAACCAGTGTTAAATTCCATTGCTAAAGTGATTAAAGAATATAATAAGACTATGGTTCAAATTAACGGATATACCGATAGCACTGGAAATGCGGCAATAAATAACTCTCTATCTCTAATGAGGGCAAATTCTGTTTCTAACTATTTGAGGATTCAAGGTGTTGATGCTAACAGAATCGTTGCTAACGGTTATGGAAGTTCTAATCCTATAGCTTCAAATTCTACTGCTATGGGACGTGAACAGAATCGTAGAGTTGAAATTGTGTTAATCAATAGATAATTATTTGTTTTGTTGGTTGTAAGGGAAGAAGTTTCTTCCCTTTTTTTTGTTGATAACATCGTTAAAAATGTAAATTTTACTTGGTTATAAAAGTGTTTGTGATATAGTGGTGGTGACTTAATTTTTAAGATAACAGAGGTTTAATATGGCTGATTTAACAGAAGAAGAAATTGTAAAAAGTGAACAAGAATATAATGCTGATTCTATTAAGGTTTTGAAGGGGCTTGATGCTGTTCGTAAGCGTCCAGGTATGTATATTGGTGATACTGATGACGGGTCAGGTCTTCATCATATGATTTATGAAGTATTAGATAATGCTATTGATGAAGCTTTGGCAGGATATTGCGATAAAACTGAAGTTATTTTAAATCCGGATGGTAGTGCAACCATTAGAGATAATGGTCGTGGTATGCCTGTTGATTTACATAAGGAAGAAGGTGTTAGTGCTGCTGAAGTTATTATGACAGAACTTCATAGCGGTGGTAAGTTTGATAATAATTCTTATAAAGTATCCGGTGGTTTGCACGGTGTGGGTGTGTCTGTTGTTAATGCGCTTTCTACTTGGCTTAAGTTAAAAATTTGGCGTAATGATAAACAATATGAGGCTTTGTTTAATAACGGTAATGTGGTTGAGCATATTCACGTTACGGCTGATACTCCGGGAAAACACGGAACAGAGGTTTCTTTCTTGCCTTCTCCCGAAACTTTTACTCAAACAGAATTTAGTTATGATACGTTAGAACGTGCTATTAGAGAAAAAGCTTTTCTTAATAGCGGTGTATATCTTAAACTTATTGATAACAGAGGGGTTGAGGCAAAAGAAACAGTGTTCCATTATGAGGGTGGTTTGAAAGCATTTGTTACTCATCTTAATAAAGCAAAAGCTCCTTTGCACGATAATATAATTGGTTTTTCCGGACAAGATAATGATATTGAAGTTGAAGTTTCTATGCAATGGACTGAAGCTTATAATGAAAGTATGTTATGCTTTACAAATAATATTCCTCAAAAAGATGGTGGGACTCACTTGGCTGGATTTAGAGGTGCTTTGACCAGAACTATAAATAACTATATTCAAGAAAATGGTTTGTTAAAAAAAGACAAGACAGCTATTACCGGTGATGATATGCGTGAAGGTTTGACAAGCGTGTTGTCTGTTAAAGTGCCTGACCCTAAATTTTCATCTCAAACAAAAGATAAACTCGTTTCTTCTGAGGTTAGACCTGTTGTTGAAAGTGTTATGGGTGAAAAGTTGAAAGAATGGTTAGATGAACATCCGCAAGAAGCAAAAGTTATTGTCGGTAAAATTGTAGAGGCGGCAACTGCTCGTGAAGCAGCTAGAAAAGCTAGAGAACTAACCAGAAGAAAAGGTGTGTTGGATATATCTTCTTTGCCTGGTAAGTTGGCAGATTGTCAAGAAAAAGATCCTGCTTTGTCTGAAGTGTTTATTGTGGAGGGAGATTCAGCCGGTGGCTCTGCTAAACAAGGTAGAGATAGGAAGAATCAAGCTATTATGCCCCTTCGTGGTAAGATTTTGAACGTTGAAAGAGCAAGATTTGATAAGATGCTTAATTCTGCAGAAATAGGAACTATTATTACTGCTTTGGGTACAGGTATTGGTAGAGATGATTTTAATGCTGATAAATGTCGTTATCATAAGATTGTAATTATGACCGATGCCGATGTTGACGGTGCTCATATTAGAACACTGTTACTTACATTCTTTTATCGTCAAATGCCTGAACTTATTGAAAGAGGATATGTGTATATTGCTCAACCACCTCTTTATAAAGCTAAAAGAGGTAACTCCGTTATTTATCTTAAAGATGATAGAGAAATGGAAGATTATTTGGTTAATGGCGGTTGTGAAGAAGCGTATTTGGAGACAAGTGACGGTGAACGTATTATGGGACAAGATTTGGTTAATTATGTTGAAAGCACCAAAAAGGCTCGTAATTTAATTTCGTTACTAAGTATTAAAGCGCCTGAACATATTGTTGAGCAAATGGCAATTTCCGGCTTATTTGATAAAGAAGTATTGAATAATAGAGAAATTTTAGAGCCAAAACTTGCTAACCTTGTTGCTCGTCTTGATAATTTGGAAGCAGAATATGATAGAGGTTGGAAGTTTGAAATCTTAGAAAATGGTAATATTTCTTTTTATCGAACATTGCGTGGCGTTAAGGAAGATCACATTGTAGGGGCGTCTGTTTTGGATAGTGCAGAGGCTAGAATGCTTAATTCTATGAAGGAATTTTTAGCTAAAAATTTCCAAAATACTCTTAAACTCGTTGCTAAGGGTGGTGGTGAAATTGTTGTTGCCGGACCTGTAACACTTGTTGATGCTGTTATGGCGCAAGGTAAGAAGGGTATTTCTATTCAACGCTATAAAGGATTGGGCGAAATGAATCCGGAACAATTATGGGAAACAACACTTGATCCGGAAGCTCGTTCTTTGTTGCAAGTAAAGATTGACCAATTAGAGGAAGCTGATGAAGTATTCTCTACGTTGATGGGTGATGTTGTTGAACCTAGAAAAGAGTTTATCCAAGAAAATGCACTTAATGTGGTGAATTTGGATATTTAGTTTTTAGGTTTTAGTGATGATATCCCCGCATATTTCGGTATGCGGGGATGTTTACAGTGGTGTATCGTCTGAAGCCTGAATGGCTAAATGATAATTACTACTTATTTGAGGAAGGGTATCTGACTGCATGTAGCTATTATATTGATGATGTGTGGATAGATTGGGTTACTCCTCTAGGACTTGCTATTTTGAAACGTAATAAGAAGTTGGAAAATTTGCTTATTCGTCTTGGGGCTGATGTTGAGAAAGTTGTTTCTTTGAAATATGATGATTCTTCTATTGATGTTCCTTTTGATGAATTATCTGCAGAAGAACTTCGTGATTTGATGAACCAGCGAAAGTAGGTTTTCTTATTATATACAAAAAAGGCTGTCTTTTTAGGCAGCCTTTTTTGTGTTATGAAATTAAAATTTTATTCAGTTGGAATTTGGGTTAGGTAGTTATCAAAATAGCCTTTGATTAAAACAACCGGTGTTCCCTTTTCGCCTGAACCGGTTGTAAGATCACACAGAGAACCCAGCAGGTCAGTTATTTGACGAGGAGTTGTTCCAAGAGCATAAGAGTTATTGCCTTTGTTTTTTTCTTCTATTGCTTTTGCTATAGCAGTTTCTGGTGATGCTTTGTTGTTGTCTGCAACTGCTTTTATTTTTATTTCATTAGGCATACCTTTTAGGCCATTTGTAAATCCAGGGGAAACAACAGGATCAGCAAATTCCCAAATTTGTGTTTTAGGACATTTAAAGCCACCATCTCCATATATCATAACTTCTATATGTTTGCCTGTTTTTTCTTTTAACAGTTTTTGCATTTCATCACAAAACTGCATTGCGTTACGAGGGAATAGTTTTAGCATATCTTTGTTTGAGTAGTTTGAGCCTAAAAGTCCGTATTCGCTCCATCCTCTTGTTTTTGAAGGTGTATTGCATATATCATCTAAACCAATTACGTTTGCGCCGAGTTTCTTTAATATTTTTTTGTGGCGATGGCGC
>JAFYWO010000017.1 GCA_017557925.1 Alphaproteobacteria bacterium
AATCATACATTAAAGGCTTATCTATCTAAATTTACCTTTTTTTTATAACAAAAAATTTTAAATAGCAAGCACTAAGTAAATAAAAAATCATCTAAAAAACGTCTCTAAATTGTCTTCACCGTCATAATAAAACATATCAATAAAATCTTCCAAATCTTTTACTTCGGCAAAATTTTTAGCACTATATCCCAAAATAGCCACTTTATTTTCTTTAAGTATTTTTAATTCATCTTTTATATTTTTTGCAGTCCTAAGACTAATTGTTATCATTTTTATACCGTTTTCTAAAACTGTTTTCACATCTTTTTTGTTCTTAACATTAAAAGCAATATTTCTAAAACCAAAAACCATTGCTTCTCTAAATTTTTTAACAGAAAATACTTCAACAATCATTCTGTCTTTTATTTCCAAAAACTTATCACTTAATAAAGAAAAATCATCAATTTTATCGGTAACCAACCATAAATTTTTATTCTCTCTAAAAAATCTTAATATACTTTCTTCATTTAATATGCTGTATTTTTTAAGCAACTTATCTTTATCAAAATCAATCACATCATCACATTTTTTCATACTCATTTTAAAAAAACTATTACAATCGTGAGTTGCAACAATGTTATAGGGGGGGGGTATCGGTTGTAATTAAATCAAGCTCAATATACTTATAGCCTCTTTTTTTAGATTTTTCCATTGCTTCCAAGCTATTTGTATACACATTCCCGTCTATACAACCTCCGGCATGTGCAATAAACTTTTCCCTTACATCTTTTTTATCTTTCTCCCAAAAAACATTAAACAAAGGCTTTTTTTCTTCCCAAATTTTCTGATAAAATCTATCAATCTTTGAAAATATTTCTTTTTGCTTTTCATAAGAATATCTTTCTGCAATAGTCTTATTTTTAGAAAAAACCGAAACTCCGACAGCAGCTCTCCCCTCATTAAGCTCAACACCAATAATATCCAAAATTGTAGCAAACATATCTATTTGATTAAACGTTCTATCTAAATTAACATCTTTCTTTAATTCATCAGGCAAATTAAAAAACGCATTATAAACATCTCCGCCAATACTTACATTATTCCCCATTCTCTTATGGTCGCCAACAATAATAAGTGTCGTATTTTTATTTAATTCTTGCTCTTTAAACCACTTGATAAAATCATTTAAGTTTTCAACCGTAGCTTTTGCCTGTTCGCTTTCTTTTTCATAAAAAGGACTGAAACCCCTATGTAAATCAAGCGTAAACATCACCGCAAAGAAAGGTTTTTCATCTTCTAACTCAAGCAACTTATCCTTAAATAATTGAAAAACGTTTTTATCCGAAACGCCCCACCAGTCAATAGCTTTTTCATAATCTTCTGTTCCTTTAAAAGTTTCCATATCATACACATTTTCTTTCAAAAAACCGTGCGCAAATAAAAACTTATCAGTTCCCGAAAAATTCAACTTACCACCTTGCACAAAAAGATTATTATAGCCGTTTGCTCTTGTTATATCACCTAAATAACTAATATTAGGTGTATCAAAACCAAAACTCTGACCTATTTCATTTGTAGCCATCAACACTCTGTCATTAACATTAAATTTAAATCCATCAACCCCATAACGAAAAAACTCAGATAAATAATGTATATGCACACCGGTAAACAAAGAAAACAAAGCACCTTGTGTCCAATTTTGCGAAAAACCTTCCGTCAAGTTAGAAAATTTAACCGCTTCATCGTCCTTCATACCTTCTGCGTGCCTATTTTCAAAACTCTCGGCAAAAATAACTATCACATTGCGTTTAACATCTTTTTTAATAACAACATCATCAATAGCTTTAAAATTTTTCTCATAAAAATCTGTCTGTTTAAAGCTAAACAAAGACCTCCATATTTCTCCGTAATAATTACTGTAGATTATCAAACAAGCCCCAAAAACTCCAACAATAAAGATATTAAACAAATTATAATTTCGCCACAAATTCAACAAATAAAAACCAAACATCAAAGCAACTAATCTATAAACATCATACTCCTCAAAAAGATATAATACTTTATAAAACAAAACCCAAGACACAACCGCAAGAAAAGCTATATACAAAAGAAAAAACCAATGACTGCAAAATAAGGTCTTACCGTTATAAGTCTTTTTCCATATTACCAAGCAAAAAACCGTTGCCAAACAAGGAACAACAAAAACATTTTTAATCACATCATAAACAAGAGTACTTTCAACACCGTCACTTCCACCATAAAACGTAAAAAATAATAACTGAGGAAGACTTACATCCCCAAAAGTTGCTTTTGCATAATGCGTAGTGCTTATTATAAAAAATAAACTAAACAATAACAAGAAGTTAACAACACTTCCTAAACCTTTCATAAAATTCAACGCCAATTTTTTCATCATTTATAACGTCCCAAATATTACCTTTCAACCAATGTCTTTTTATTTGAAAACAACGAAACACCAACACCATACTGTCTTTCTTTAAGTTTAACACCGGCAAGCTCTAACAACGTAGGTGCAATATCTACCTGATTAAAAGTCCTGTCCAAATTAAGTCCTTCTTCCAATTCTTTTGGCACATTAAAAAATGCGTTATACAGTTTTTCTTTCGGATTCTTAATCTTGTTACCCATTTTTTTATGGTCAGCCAAAATAACTAAACTTGTATTTTCATAAAAATCTTGCTTTTCAAACCATTCAATAAATTCATTAAAATTGTTTATTGTAGAAGCAATAATTTCTTCATCCGTATCAAAAAACGGATTATCCATAAAATTAGATAAATTAGCGTGAAAATCAACCGTAAACATTACCGCAAAAAAAGGTTGCTTTCCATTTACTTCTAATATCAATTCCTTAAATTTTTTTATAACATCTTTATCACTTGGACCCCACCAACCTTTTTCTTTTTGTTTAATAAACTCATCCCACCACGGAAAACTCTTTATATCG
>JAFYWO010000183.1 GCA_017557925.1 Alphaproteobacteria bacterium
CGGATGAAATTTGGTAGACAAGCTAATTTTGTATAAGTTAATTCTTTTTTTATAATATCATATTTTTCTTTATCTAAATAATGAGCAATACCCTCTGCTTGATGACGGCTTCCGATGCGATTGTCAAGTAATATCCAAATAGTCTTTTTCATCTTTTGTAACTTTTTATCTAGTTGAGGTTAATTTTTTTGTAGCTTTATTAATTATATATGATATAATACCTTATGTGCAAGCATATTTTTTTTATGGTGTTTGGAATGAATAAGTTTTTTGTTTTGTGTGTAATCTTTTTGTGTGGTGTGTCTGTTCAAGCAAAAGCGCAGTCAGCAACGCTTAATAAGGCAAAGTACCTTGCAACAATTAAGGTTATTTCTGAGCACAAAATGGATGATGCCGATATTGAAAAAGATATGGATAAATTGCGCAGCAATAAAAAGTTTAAACAAATTTTAAACAAAATGGTGGAAAAACTGGATAACACGAGGCCAAATGAAGCAAAAAACAGGAGGATTATGCAGATATTGGAGCGTGCCGGTAAAGAAATTTATGATGAGCTAAAATAGGGAGTGTGTTATGTTTAGGTTTTTAATGGTTGGATTGTTTTTCCTTCTTAGTGCTTGCTCTACAGAGTATATTTTGGTAGACGAGGATGTTGCTGGAAATAATACTGGAAACGTTTTTGATGTTGAACAAGAACAAGTTTCTATGGATAATGAATTTCTTTTAAATCAAGAAAGCAAAGAGCGTTTGATTAGTTCAAATGATGTTTTTGTTGTAGGAGAAGGTAGTGATTTTGTTATCTATCAATACAGAAATGTTAAAGTAGATGAGGTTTCTCCTTTGGCTTCTATGTATTGTGCTGATATTGCGTTTGGCGGTTCTCCTTATTTAAGAGAAGTCAGTATGTATCATAATGGGTTTATGAGAGCTACTTTTGATTGTGTTAATCTTGCAATCTAAAAAAGTATTCCCTATATCTATAAAAAATATATAGAGGGAATAAAAATGGTCAAGAATCTGTATGATGTATTAGGTGTTGATAAAAATGCAAGTGAGGTTGAGCTAAAGTCTCAATATCGTAAGCTTGCAAGAAAATATCATCCGGACTTAAATAAAGATAATAAAGAAGCTGCTGAGAAATTTAAGGAAATTTCTTCTGCTTATGATATTTTGGGCGATAAAGAAAAAAGAAAAAAATATGATAATAATGAAATAGATTATGAAGGAAAGCCTACCGGATATGGTATGGGTGGTTTTGGTAGCCGAGGAGATTATCAAACATACGGACATAGTGGTTTTAATGGTGCAGGTTTTGATTTTTCTTCTATATTCGGTGAAGATATTTTTGGAGGTTTCGGAGGTAGAGGTTTTCAAAATAGGCGTCATAAAGGACAAGATGTCAGTTATTCTTTGGATGTAGATTTTTTAGATGCTGTTAAAGGTGGAGAGAAAAGTGTTGTTCTTAACGGAAAACAGTTAAATGTAAAAATTCCTGAAGGGACGATTGATGGACAAGTTTTGCGATTAAAAGGACAAGGCGCGGCAGGTATGCAGGGTGGTGCAAATGGTGATGCGCTTATTACTATTAAAGTTAAGAATCATCCATATTTTAAGGTTGAAGGTAATAATATTCTTATTGATTTACCTATTTCTATAAAAGAGGCCGTATTGGGTGCTAAAGTTATTGTGCCAACAATAGACGGTAAAGTAAATCTCAGTATTCCGCCGTATTCTTCGAGCGGTGAAAAATTACGTTTAAAAGGAAAAGGAATAAAATACAAAACAGGTGTTGGAGATGAGATTGTAAATTTAATAATAAAAGCGCCAAAAGAAAAGAATAAACAATTAGAGTGTGTGCTTGAAAATTGTTGTAACGAAAATATAAGGACTTTTTAATGAATTTTGAAGTTTTGGAAAAATTTGATTGGTATAACGACCCTGAAAACGTTAGGTTTGAGATTGATAGCATGAAAGTGTTTGCAAAACCTAATACAGATTTTTGGCAATGTTTGCAAAGAGGGTGCAAAAAAGATAACGGTCATTTTTTTTTCTGCAGAAGTAATGATGATTTTGAGTTGTTATTAAAATGGAAATTGGAAAATAAATCAGAGCATTCTCAATGCGGTGTAATGATTAGAATTGATGAAAGAAATTGGTGTAAAGCAGGTGTAGAAGGCGGTGTTAGAGATAGTGTTGAGCTGTTTTCAAGTTTAACTATTCAAGGTCATTCTGACTGGAGTAAATGTCAGGATTTTGAAGGTGTTGACGCTATTTGGTTTAAGGTTGTTAGAATTGAAGACGAATATACAATATATTATTCTTTGGATGGAGATAGGTTTGTAAAATTTAAGATGTTTTATCTTAAAAATTTTGAAGATGTAAAAGTTGGTGCTTATGTTTCTTCTATGGGAGATGATGAGTTTTTTGCAGAACTTTCTGAATTGTCGGTAGATGATGTTTAGATTTTGTTTTACATACTAAACTTTGTAAAAAAGATATTGTAATTTATGGTAAAAAAGTTGACAATTATGTGCAATTTGGTTATTATACATTTTGGTATGTATTTTAAATAAGAGGGATTTATGGCAAGAAAATCTAAAGAAGATGCTGAAAAAACAAGGCAGGCTGTAATAGAATCTGCTTTAGATGTTTTCTCTGAAAAAGGTTATGCAAGGGCAACTTTTGATGAGATTGCACAAAGAGCCGGATTTACTAAAGGAGCGGTTTATTGGTATTTTAGGAATAAGGCTGATTTGGTTGCGGCTTTGATTAGTGAATATGTTGAAAAAAAACATAGTGAGCTTATGCCTAAATTTTCTAAAGGCGATACATTGGAAGATTTGTTAAATTATTTTACATTATGGGCAGAAGTTTTAAGAGATGATGTCAGGTATTCAAAATTTAATCGTTTTGTTATTTGCCAGATGGAATGGTCCGAAGCTGTTGTTGCTAAAGTAAATAAGGCTTTGGCTATGCAAAAAGATTGGCATTTAGAGAAAATTAAAGAAGTTTTGATAAGTTGCCAAGAACGTGGCGAGCTTAAGGAAGGGATTGATTTAACTAAAGTTTGCAAAATTATACGTTCAACTTATCTTGGAATCGTTTTTTCATCTTTAAATATGTTTACGGATGGCGATATCGTAGATAATGTTAGAACAGGTTTAGGTTTTTTATTTGAAGGGTTAAAAAGTAGAAAGGTATAAAAATGAGTAATAGTTTGCAATATAAAGCTACTAAAAAAGGGAAAACATATTTATTTATAGGCGCTGTTGTTTTGTTGGCGGCAAGTGCAGGTTGTCATTTTTATGGGCAAAAAAAGACAGGGGTTGGAATGCCTCCTGTTAATGCAGCAGTTGAAGAAGTAAAAGAAATGGTAATAAATAACCCTAAGAACTATGTTGCATTGGTGCAAGCTATAAATAGTGTTGATGTTGTTGCAAAAGTTGGCGGAAGTTTGGATAAAGTTAATTTTGTTGAAGGTAGCTTTGTAAAAAAAGATGATGCTCTTTTTATAATAGATAAAGATAGATATAAGGCTCATTATGATTTAGCAAAAGCGCAATTAGAAAGTGCAAAAGCAAATCTTACAAAAACAGAGCGTGATTTTAAGCGTCAAAAGCAGTTAAGCTCAAAAAATATTGCATCTCAAGCTACTTTTGATAATGCTGAGAGTGCTTATTTGCAAGCAAAAGCATCTGTTGCTCAAGCAGAGGCAAATTTAAAGTTAGCAGAGCTTGATTTAGATAATACAGAAGTAAAAGCTTATATTGACGGCGTTATCGGTAAAACCTATGTTACTGTTGGTAACTATATTAAAGCATCTGACCCAGATAAACCTTTGGCAAAAGTTGTGCAAGTAAATCCTATTCGTATAGCATTTTCATTAACAGATAAAGAATATTTATCAATGAAAGCTGCCGGAAAGCATGATTTGAATGATTTTGTTATAAATATTGAACTTGCAAATGGTGAAATATTTAGAGAGAAAATGGATAGTGTTTTTGCAAGTAATGAGGTAAAAACAGGAACAGCTAGTGTTGCTGTTTATGCTGATATAAATAATGACAAAGGCTTGCTTAAACCAGGTGCTTATGTGAAAATGTTTATTACTTCTGCTAATCCTAAGAAAGGAATGGTTGTTCCTGAAAAGTCTATTGTGCAAACAGGCAATGATGCTTTTGTTTATGTAGCTGTAGGTAATGAAGATAACGGTTATAGAGCTCAAAAACGTAAAGTAACATTAGGTGAAACTTTTGATGGAAACCAAGTTGTTTTGGAAGGTGTTGAAAAAGGAGAAAAAGTAATGGTTGGCGGTTTGGCTAACTTGATGTTGTTTGATGGAGCTCAACTTAACCTTATAGCAGAAAAATAAAATTACAGAGAGGGTTTATAAATGTTTTCTAAGTTTTTTATTGAAAGACCTCGTTTTGCGGTAGTGATTGCTATCGTTATGAGTTTGGCGGGCTTGATTGCTATTTTTACACTTCCTGTTGCGATGTATCCTGAAATTACACCGCCTCAAGTTACTGTTACCGCTGACTATACAGGTGCCAGCGCTGAAACCGTTGCAAGCACTGTTGCTATTCCTATTGAAAAAGAAATAAACGGCGTTGATAATATGATGTATATGACTTCATCTTCATATAACTCAGGACTCTATCAGCTTAATATTTATTTTGAGATAGGAACAGATCCGGACCTTGCTCAGGTTAAAGTTCAAAACAGAGTACAAAGAGCTGTTAATGCCCTTCCTGATGAGGTGCAAGCTCGTGGTGTGAATGTTATGCGTAAATCATCAGAAATTTTGGGATTTTTGCAAGCAATCTCTCCAAACGGAACGCACGATAGAAACTTTTTGAATAATTATGTGCAAAATAATATTAAAAACAACTTGGGACGTCAATATGGTGTAGGTGAAGCAAATGTTATGGGGTCAAACTTAAGTATGAGAGTTTGGCTTGATGCTGATAAGATGTCTGCCCTTAATCTTCCGATTAGTGCGGTAAGAAATGCTATTAGTTCTCAAAACTATCAACCATCATTAGGTTCTGTTGGTGCAGAACCAAATGACGGAACAAGCCAAGTTGTATTTTCTTTGGAAACAAAAGGTCGTTTGAATGAAACAAAAGATTTTGAGAACATTATTGTCAGAACCGAAGAAGAAGGCGGTTTGGTTCGCTTAAAAGATATAGCTAGAGTTGAAGTTGGTCCTGAACAATATTTGTTACAATCAGATGTTGATGGTCAGCCAAACGTTGCTATTATGGTTAACAAACTTTCAGGTGCAAATGCTTTGAAAGCTATGGAGGCTATAAAGACTGAGCTAAAGCGTTTGGAAAAATATTTTCCTGAAGATTTTGAAGTTAGAGTATTTTTTGACGCTACGGAATTTATTAAAGTATCTATTGAAGAAGTGGTGTTTACACTTATATTAACATTTATTTTGGTGGTGCTTGTTTGTTATGTGTTTTTGCAAGACTGGAGAGCTACATTAATTCCATCTATTGCTATTCCTGTGTCAATTTTAGCAACATTTGCCGTAATGCTTGCTTTGGGATATAACCTTAATATTTTAACCTTATTTGGTTTAATTTTGGCTATTGGTTTGGTGGTAGATGATGCCATTATTGTGGTTGAACGTGTTTTGTATCTTATAGAACATGAAAAATTAGGTCAGAAGGAAGCAACAGAAAAAGCTATGGAGCAGGTATCTTCAGCTATTATTGCAGCGACTTTAGTGTTATTGGCTATTTTTGTGCCTATTGCCTTTATGGGTGGGGTTACCGGTAGAATTTATCAGCAGTTTGCGATTGCAATTTCTTTTGCGGTGTTTTTCTCAGGTGTTAATGCGTTGACACTTAGTCCGGCATTATGCGCTACTCTTCTTCGTCCTATAACACCAAAAACTTCTGGTTTTTTATTTAAGTTTGAGAACTTTATTAATTCTTCTAAAAACAGATATGTGAAAGTTGTTTCTTACTTAGGTCGCAAAATGGTTGTGATTGTATTGATTGCAGTTGCGTTGATTGGTTTGAATTTATTTTCAGTATCAAACATAAAGTCATCATTCTTACCTGATGAAGATCAAGGCGTAATTATGGCTAATATTCAACTTCCAGAGGGTAGTTCAGGTAAGAGAACTTTGGATGTGATTGAGAAAACTCGTCCAATTATTAATGCTGAAAAAGGTGTGGAATCTGTTATGAACTTGAGAGGTTTTAGTATTCTGGCCGGTCAGGGTGAAAACGTTGGATTTAATGTTATAGCATTGAAGCCGTGGAATAAACGTTCTGATATTGATTTTTCTTCAAAGATTAGAGACAGAATAAGCTATGAAATGTCTAAGATTACAGATGCTAATATCAGGTTGTTTGAGATGCCTGCAATTCCGGGACTTGGCACAAGTAACAGTATGGAGTTGAGATTGCAGTCTATTGAAAGTACAGATATGAATGAGTTGCAAAAGAACTTGAATGAGTTTTTGGTGGAACTTAATAAGTTGCCTGAAGTAAAAATGGCTTATTCAACATTTACATCTCAAACTCCTCACGCTTATTTGGATATTAACCGAGAAAAAGCTGAGCTTATGGGAGTTAGTATTGGTAGTATTTATTCTACACTTCAAACATATTTGGGTTCTATGTATGTAAATGACGTTAATATCGGAACTCAGGCTAATAAAGTTATGGTGCAAGCAGATTGGAAGTATCGTAAAAACATTCAAAGTATTAAAGATTTGTATGTTCAGAGCAATAGTGGACAAATGGTTCCATTGGGTAGCTTGATTGAAATCAAAAGAGTTACTCTTCCTCGTGCGGTTGATAGGTATAATCAATATTCGGCTGCTGCAATTAATATTGTTGCTGCGGATGATTCCAGTACAGGTGCAACAATGGAAGCTGTTGAAAAAATGGCAGATGAAAAGCTTTCTAATAAATATGCTTATGAGTGGTCAGGTATGAGTTTGCAAGAAAGACGTAACCAAGGACAGATTAGTATATTGATTGCTTTGGCTATTTTGTTTGCTTATTTATTTTTGGTTGCTCAATACGAAAGTTGGACAATTCCAATGTCTGTTATTTTATCTACATTAACAGCTATGTTTGGTGCTTTTGTCGGTATGTTTTTTGAAGGATTACCTTTAAGTATTTATGCGCAATTAGGATTAGTGTTGTTGGTTGGTTTGGCTGCTAAGAATGCTATTTTGGTTGTTGAATTTGCAAAAGACGAATATGAAAAAGGAGCGAGTGTGCTTGAAGCAGCTGAAACTGGACTTAATGAACGTTTTAGAGCCGTGCTGATGACAGCTTTAACCTTCATATTAGGTGTTGCACCAATGGTTTGGGCGACAGGCGCTTGTTCCGGTTCCAGAATTGCGGTGGGTGTTCCTGTATTTTATGGAATGCTGATTGGAACACTTGTCGGTTTAGTGATTATTCCTCTTTTGTATATAATGGTTCAAACAGTGGTTGATAAGATTTATAAACGAAAGTAAAATAACTATGATAGGAAGAATACGGCAGTTTAATAGACTGCCGTATTTTAGTATGGGGTTAATTGAAGGTTGAAAAATCTTTATTATTTCTTGAGTGTCATAGTTATTTTTATGTTTAATTTTTAGAAAAGAGTATTCCGGAGCATCTAAAGGAGTGCATCTCTTAAAATATACCGGTTTTGAGTATGAAACGTATTATTATGTTGATGATGTGTTTTATTTTTGTGTGCTTGCTTAAAATTGAACCACTAAAAGCACAACAAAAAGTAAGTGAAAGTGTTTATCAATTAAATGATAGCACGATGTTGTATGAAACAACGACAACAGATGTTATATTTGATGTTAAACAAAGCAACAAGAACAGGAATTATAAGCTCAAAATTCCTAAAGTTGTAGATTTTAATGTGAAAAGCTTATCTAAAGAAAATGAGATTTTTGTTTGGATAAAGGTTGTTTCTGTTAAAAGGGCAGTTAAAGGATACCAAAATTTGAGTGATGGTTTAAAAAATGACATTTCTGTTTGGGTTGAACAGTATGATGTTATTCCAAAAGATTCCGTGTTTTAGTTTGATTAGGTCGCATATAATGTGCGACCTTTTAGTGTTAAAAGAATTACTAAAAATTAAAAAGAGCTTGCATATTAAAAAGTTTTGTTATATCAAGGTTAGTGTTTAATGCAAAGGTCCCATCGTCTAGAGGCCTAGGACGCGGCCCTCTCAAGGCTGCAACACGGGTTCGAATCCCGTTGGGATCACCAATACAAACAGCAGGTTGAAAAATACCTGCTGTTTTTGTTTAAACGCTGTAGATGTTTTTGTAAATATATTAAAAAGATAAAAAAACATTTTATTCAACTATTGATTTTTATTATATGCTAATTCCTATATAAAAATTGGACGTGGACTTACTTAAATAATTTAGTGTAGTTTTTTTTAGAAGTGAAACGAATATGGTAAGTAAAGTAGTTACAACCGCAGGAAAGTTTGTTGCCAAGAAAATTGTAATGCAACAGCTAAGAAATATGTTGTTACATATAATTATATAAGTGATAGAAATTTGGTTGGTTCTAAACCGCTGAATGTTGGAGAAGAAGAATCTTTGCGGTGTTATAAAGCAATGCCTTATGATAAATCAGGTTTTTGCAAATTGGTGGGTGATAAAGCGAGGTATGATTATCATCATCCATGGAAATCTAAAAAGAAATAAATGGGTAAAAGCAATATCATTTTGATATTGCTTTTTATTTTTAACTATTTTAATTTATGAATGAGGTGTTGATGATGCAAAGATTAAAAAAAGCTTTTTTATTTATTTTAGGGCTATATATAGTTCCTGTTTTTTTGGGTGATGTTTGTGCGTTTATTTTTGGCAATAGTTATTTTAAGGATTTTGCTGGTTATTTTGTTGTTGTGTACTTTTTAGTTTATTTCATTTTTCCTTTTTTGTATCGTGGAAAGATAAGAGAAAAAATTCCTAATAGATATTTGTTTTACGCTATGCTTTATTTGTTATTTTCCGTGTTGCTTGTCTTTATTTGCATAATAGATTTGTTTTGTAATTCCTTGTAACGTTTTATTGTAACTTGATAATAGTTTGGAGCGAGGAAAAGTTTGATATTTATTGTGTTAGTATGTCATTGAAATATGAAAGCGTCTTAATAGGTGTTTTTTTGATTTTTTAACGGGCTAAAGATGGTTTTTGTAAGATATAAAAACATTTTATTAACTATTGATTTTATTGTATGTTAATTCCTATATAAAAATTGGATGTGGACTGGACTAAATAATTTGTTTTAATTTTTTATTTAGAGAGGAAACGAATATGGTTAGTAAAATTGTTACTACAGCTGGAAAGTTTGTTGCTAAGA
>JAFYWO010000184.1 GCA_017557925.1 Alphaproteobacteria bacterium
AACTAAAGGGATAGCAAAAGCTATCCCTTTTTTGAAACTGGCGCGCTCTAGAGGATTCGAACCTCTGACCCACAGCTTAGAAGGCTGTTGCTCTATCCTGCTGAGCTAAGAGCGCTTCAACTTTGGCTATTATTAGTAGATTTCATTTTATAGTCAAGAGTTTTTTTTATTTTTTTTTAATAAAGTTTTATTTTGGAGATGAAATAGAGTGAGATTTAAACATTTAAAACGAAAAAACCCTGCCGTTAAGCAGGGTTTAATTAGGAAAAAGGTTACATTGTGATGTTTTCTTCGTGGTTATTCCAATCACCTACAGAAGGTCTAAAGGCAATTTCTACCTTTTTTTGCAATACAACCACGTCTTTTTTTAGCGGAACCGTTATACCTTCATACTGAACTTCGCAAGTAAAGCTAAGTTTTAAAGCGTAATACTCGGCATCTTCAGTAACTACATCCGGAAGTTCTTCCATTGTCGTTTCTTTGAGCTCGTAGTTAAGCTCCGGATACGGCATCGGATAATCTTTTATAGATGCTGATTGTTGAACGAAGTAGAGTGGAACTTTGTCATTTAAACATTTAAAGTGCACACTTATTCGATTAACTGTTTTGGTTTTTTCTATATTATCTTTTTGGGTGGTTATCTCTATTGTTTTATGATAAACAGGGTTAAGAAGATAACTGTTTTTTAAAGTTAAATAGTTTTTAGTTAGAAGAGTGTCAATCTTTTCAGGTTCAAATTGGACTATGTTATCAAGAACTGTCTCATAGTTTTTGCCACTGCTGACAACGTATGAAATAATACCGTCATTTGTTCCGATTAGACCTTGTTCTTCAATTTTGTCGGCATCAAAAGTGCAATTTAACTGGTTAATTAACTCAATGTCTGAACATGCAGTAAAGATACATCCCGTAACTAAAACTGCTAAAAAATAAAAATTTCTCATAATTGTATTTGTTTAGATTATACATAATAGTATTTATTACAGGTAAGATTATAGTATTTTTTGGGTCTAATGTCAAACAGTTTGTTTGTTTATATGTAAAGTGGTATCAGTAGTATTTTGTTTGGTGTCATATTTTGGGGTAAGATAGTGTTTTTTTAGAGGTAAATGCCAATTAAAATACAGTTCCGGTGATAGTGTTTCGGCTAACTTTAGGATTTGGTTGGTAAGTTCTTTTGAATAAAAGTTCAAAAAACAGGCAAATACCAGACTGTAAATTGTGGCAAGTTTGGTTAATTTTTCTTTTGAGTTGAGGTTGTTTTCTGTTTTTAAGGTGGTTAGGAGTTTGTTTAGACGTTCTTCTAAGAAAAAAAGGGTTGGGGTTATGTTGTTTTGATTTAGTGATGTTTCAAGTATAGAGGCTTGGGGAGTGGTTTTTAAAAGATTTAAAAAAGTTTTGAATGACTTTAGCATGGCATAAAGTTGTGCATTTGCTGAACTTGGAAAATATGAATGCAGAATTTTTATGATTTTTTCGTCTTTGGTGTTATTTTTTATTAAAGAAAATATGTGTTGAAAAAAGTGATAGCCTTTGAGGGCTCGTTTGGGGGTGTTTTGATAGTTGAGGTTTCTTTTTTGTGTGTTTTGTTTTATGGATTGGGAGAGTTTTTGGATTTTGAGGTCGGTTGAGTTTTTGTTTATCAGTTGTCTTAGGTTTTGTTCCAGTTCTTTTAAGTTTTGGGTTTCAGAAGTTTTGGGAGGAGAAGAAGCATTTTTAAGGCTTATATCAAAAAATAACAAAAATGGTATTAAAATAAGGATGAAGGGAAGCAGGTGCATTCCTATTACAAATAAGAAATTTAACATAATTACACCTCGTTTTTTGGTTGTTTGGTTATAAAATATATGGTGTGTTTTTTTTATTTAAAGAGGGTAAAAGCTTTAGCTAAGAGTTGATATTTTTTGATTTAGGTAAGAAATAAGTTCTGCGTCGTTTATTTCTTGAGCATTTTTTAAGGCTTTGTTTAGATATTCCAGTGTTTGGTGAATGTTTTTTTGTTTAAGAGAAACTTCTGCCAAATTGTTGTAGTCTATGGCTATTGCTTTGGTTCTTGATTTTGAATTTTCTAAATTAAGTGAAATGTTAAAAAGATTTTTTGCACGTTGGAAGTTGTTTTTTTCAAAAGCAATTAAACCTAATAAAGTGTAAGCATTTGCCTTAAAATATGGAGCGTTGGGAGAATGTTTTTGAGTGATTAGTTGATTTAGAATTTGGGTGGATTTTAAAAAATTGTTTTTCATAAAATAAATTTCAGCTTTGAGATAATTTAATTCAAAAATCTCACGCTCATTTTTAAGCTTTGTAGCTATGTCTAAAGCCTGATTTATATGTTTTAATGATGAGGTTAGTTTGTTTTGTTGTTTATAGATGCGTGCAAACATCTCGTGTCTGAAAAGCAGGGTATGTTTGGGGCAAGGCTCTGTTTTGTCAGATTTTTTTAAGATTTTTAAGGCGTTGTCTTCTTTGTGTTGTATGAGATTTATTAGAGCAAGCCAGTTTATGATGTTTGAAGATGTTGTTGTAAGGTTATTGGTTTTAGCTATATCTAAAGCTTCGTTTAAATATAAGATTGCGTTGTCATAATTTTCGTATTGAAGTTCGTTTAACCCGAGGTTGGCTTTTATTTCTGCTCTTTTTTGCGGAAAAGAAAAATTTGGTGTAAAAATTTTATTTGCTTCAAGCAAAAGTGTTGTTGTTATGTCAAAGCATCCGCATATTTTATAAATTGTAGCCAAGCTTATGTAGCATAAACCACATTCATAGAGATGATTTTTTTTCTTAAAAATTTTTAGAGCAAGAGATAAGTCTTTTGAGGCTTGGTCTAAATCAGTTTTGTAGATGTTGTGTAGAGATTTTAAATAGAGATATTTAGCTTTTAAGACCGAAGGAGCATAAAAAGGTATGGAAATTTCAAAAAAAGATGTATCTTTGTTGTCTTCTTGTTGGAGGGCTAATTCCAGTTTTAAGAGTTTTAGTCCGTAAGGTGCATTTTGGGGTAGTTTGTTGAGCAAACGAGTGGTTTTTTTTAGGTCTTTTCGGGCTAAAAGAGGTAAGATTTCTTTTTCGGTTTTTGATAAAAAAAAGTTAGTTTTTTTTTGGTAAAATGTAGAGTAAAAATAAGGTATATCTGATAATGTATCAAAATTGATTGAATGAGTTTTTTTTAAAAAAAGTTTCATAAAATTTACTCTCTATTAGTTTTTGATAATTTATAGTGTACCCATATTAAAATTCAGTATAGGGGATATATTTTAAATGGCTATTACAAAATTAAGTTCTCAAGAGTTATATCGCAAGTGTGACCCTCAAAAATTTGACTTTACTACAACTGCTGATTTGGAAGAACGTTTATCTGCATTAGGACAGGACAGAGCCATTAGTGCCGTTGAATTGGGTATAAATATTAAGTCAAGAGGTTATAATTTGTTTTGCTTAGGCCCTGAGGGAACAGGTAAAACAAGTCTTGTTAAAAGAATCCTTGAAAAAGAAGGAAAACTTCGTAAGACTCCTGATGATTGGGTATATGTATATAATTTTGAAGAACCACATAAGCCAATAGCTATTAATTTTAATGCCGGTGATGCTGTTAGGTTTCAAAAAGAAATGGATGAGTTTATAAGCTTTTTGGAACAAGACTTATCCGGTATGATAAGAGATGATATTTATGAAGAACAAATTCAGGTTATTAAAGAAAAATATCTTGCAAAGAGAAATGAATATATAAAAGATTTACAAAAAAAAGCAAAGGGTAAAAAAGTAACTTTGCTTCATATGCCGATGGGTGTTGTGGTTGCACCGATGAAAAACGGCGAAATTATCAGTCCAGATGTTTTTGATGCTTTAAGTGAGGACGAAAAAAATGAAATTATGGCAGACATTAATGCTATGCAGGAAGAAATTGCCTCTCATCAAGATGAAACGCCAGAGTGGGAAGAAAAACAAGCAGAAGAAATTAAGAAACTGCAATCTAAGTTTGTAAAAAGTGTGGTTAAAAAACCGTTAGACGAAATAAAAGCTCATTTTAAGGGTAATAAAAAAGTAGCTGATTTTGTAAAGACCGTGCAAAATTATATTTTGGATAATATTACAGCGTTTGTTCCAAACTTTGATAAAGATAATAAACCTCAACCGGAAGAAGACTCTATGGCAGGGCTTTTAAGTCAATTAAAAAGCCAGCAGGAAGAAGATAAGTTTCAGAAGTTTAAGGTTAATGTTATTGTAAAAAATGTTCCTGACAGCGGAGCGCCTATTGTGTTATTGGATCATCCGACACAAGGGAATTTGGTTGGTAAGGTTGAACGTATACAACAGTTTGGTGCATTGGTAACGGACTTTTCGCTGATAAAAGGCGGTGCGCTTCATAATGCAAATGGCGGTTTTTTGTTGATTGATGCAAGAAAGCTCTTAATTCAGCCTTATTCTTGGGATTCATTAAAACGTGCATTGCAAGCAAAAGAAATCAAAATTGAAGCTCCGAGTGAAGATACAAGCTTTGCAACAATTTCTCTTGATCCGCAACCTATACCTTTGGATGTGAAAATTGTTATGACAGGCGATAGCGAACTCTATGAACTTTTGAGTGAACGTGACCCTGATTTTAAG
The DNA here is from genome assembly GCA_017557925.1 of Alphaproteobacteria bacterium. Classification (GTDB taxonomy): domain Bacteria; phylum Pseudomonadota; class Alphaproteobacteria; order RF32; family CAG-239; genus CAG-267. Next base: position 4,606 of record JAFYWO010000184.1, read on the forward strand.
GACTTCTTTAAGGTTGAGGCAGATTTTGGTGGTATTATTGACAGAACCGAAGAAAATGAAATTGAATATGCAAAATTGATAGGTTCTTTATCCAAGAAAAAAGGCCTTCGTTCATTAAATCGTCAGGCGGTGGCAAGAGTTATTGAATATTCTTCACGTTTGGCTGATGATACCGAAAAATTAACCGCTCACGTTGCATCTATTGGTGATTTGATTAGAGAGGCTGATTATTGGGCTCGTAAATCAAAAGCAAGTCAAATCGGTAAAAATCATATTGAGCAAGCGGTTAAATCTCAAGTATATCGTTCTGATAGAATTAACCAAATGATGCTTGAACAAATTGATAAGGGAACTATCCTTATGGATGTTAAAGGCGAGCGTGTAGGTCAGATTAACGGTTTGGTAGTTTATAACTTTACTCGTAACTCTTTTGGTAAACCTACCCGTATTACGACACAAGTTCGTTTAGGTCGCGGTGAATTTATAAATATTGAACGTGAAGTTATGATGAGCGGACCTATCCATTCTAAAGGTGTTTTGATTTTACAGTCTTTGATTGCTAATCGTTTTGCTAAACATTCCCCGTTATCTCTTTCTGCCAGCATTGTTTTTGAGCAATCATACGGTGGTGTTGATGGTGACAGTGCAAGTTCTACGGAATACTATTGTTTGATTTCTGCTATTGCAGAGGTTCCGATTAAACAATCTTTAGCCGTTACAGGTTCTATTAACCAATTTGGTGAAATTCAACCGATTGGTGGGGTTAATGAAAAAATTGAAGGCTTCTTTGATGTCTGTAAATATAACGGCTTAACAGGAGAGCAGGGTTGTATAATCCCCAGAACAAATGTAGTTAATTTAATGCTTCGTGAAGATGTGATAGAGGCAGTTGAAGCAGGTAAATTCCATATATATGCGATTGATAATGTAGATGATGGTATTGAGTTATTAACAGGTATTAAGGCAGGAAAAGCGGATAATCAAGGTCGTTTCCCTAAAGGAACGGTAAACTATATGGTTAAAGAAAACTTAGAGGTATATTATAAAGATTATATGAAGTTTGCTAAAGAAACACACGGCGCTATTTAGTCTATAACAGGTATTTTTGTCTATATGTATAAAATGGCAAATTGTGTCAAACTGTTACATTTTCTTAATAAAAAAATACTTGAGTATAATTATTTTTTGTGTTATTATACAAAAAAATAATATATGGGGAGTATTGACATGGCTATAAGGAATGCGTTTACAATAGCAGATGAAATCAAGAACAAACTAAAAGATGATGCAACAAGTAAAGATGATATTGCTGAATTATTTAAGGAAGCATATTCACTTCTTCCCGAAGGAGAGGAATTAAGAAAGCAAGCTCTTGCTAAATTGAATAGTATATTAGCAAATGCCACAAGTAAGAAAAATAAAGATTTGTTATCAGATGAAGAAAAACAAGAACTGAGAACTTTGCGTGATAATGGAGGTGTGGCAGATGTTAAACAAGAAGAAACTTCTGAACTAAAATTAGGCGAGGTTGATAAAGAGCTTGAAGTTGAAGGCAATAATATAGATATTGAAGTCCCTGTAGAAGAAACTGAAGCCAAACCAACTCGAGTGCAAGAAGAAAAAGAAGATGAAGTTGTTGTAAACAATGTAGTTTTTAATCCTATGGGTGAAATTGTAAATGAAGATGAGGCAGAACCAACTCAAGAACAAGAAGAATTACAATCTAAAATCGCAGGTATAACTCATTAATGATGAATAATATAGTTTATAACAATGCTTACGGCTTATTAGGACTACTTCCTAATTCTACACAAAAAGAAATTACTAGAAGGAATAAGGAAATAGAAAAATTTCTTCAAATAGGGGAAATTCCTGAATATAGTTTTGATTTTGTTTTCTATAATCAAAATAGAAACTTGCAAAATGTGCGTAATGCTTTTTTTAATGTATCAAATATTAACAATAAAATTTTACATCATTTTTTCAGAGTATATGCTAATACAGATAAGCAGTTTGAAATTCTAGAAAATATAGAAAAAAATTTTTCATATGAAAAAATTATTAGTATTTATGAAGGGTTAGGTAAAAAGAATTTTATAATCAAAAATAATGTTGCAATTGTTCTGACAATCTTTTTAATGTCTAAAAATGTTAATAACGTTGAAGAAGTTGCTAATTTTTGTATTGATTTATGGAGT
>JAFYWO010000185.1 GCA_017557925.1 Alphaproteobacteria bacterium
AGGAATACTCCTCGTGATGACGAAAAAGGGGAAAGTTCTTCATTAAACCACAATGCACTCTCTCGCCATTTCGCCATACACTCGCCACACCCCCGTCATTGCGAGCCGTAAGGCGTGGCAATCCAGTCTAAAAAACAATCAAGCTTATTCATCACGGCTTTCCACTTATGGATCACCACGTCGCATTCGCTCCTCGTGATGACGAGTGAGGGAAACTCCTAGTGGTTACAAAAAGGCGCTCCTCGTGATGACGAGTGAGGAACGCTCCTCGTGATGACGAGTGAGGAATACTCCTCGTGATGACGAGAGGGAGAAAGCTCCTCATGATAACAAAAGATGATAACTCCACCTGATAACGAGACAGCGAAAATTCCTCTTGATAACAAGAAAGAATATCCCATCCATAGCAAGTAATAAATATCTTCGTAGCAACTAACAGCCTGCCATTACTGTAAATGTTAATATTTTCACTACATAAAATATTTCAAATACAAATAAATTCCAGATATAATAACACTCAAAACCATAACCGGAATAGACCAAATAAGAAACCGAAGAAAACTAATAGGTCTACCTGCTCTAATTGCAATTCCTGCCACAATCACATTGGCAGAAGCACCAATCAAACTACCGTTTCCACCAAGACAAGCCCCTAAAGATAATGCCCACCAAACAGGCATCATAACTTCACGTCCGCCCATAGCTTCTTCCATAGTTTTTATCATAGGAATCATTGTTGCAACAAAAGGAATATTATCAACCACCGCCGAAAATACCGCCGAAACGCCCAAAATCACAAACACGCTTTTTTTAATACTTCCGTCAGTAATCTCTATAAAATACTGTCCCATTTTATGCAAAAATCCGGTTACTTCCAAAGCCCCTACAATAACAAATAACCCGATAAAGAAAAATATTGTTGTCCAATCTACATGATTTAAGACATCTTCCACCATATCATCTCTTTTAGCGTGAGGCATACCAAAAGTATACAACAACAAACATACTCCGGCACCTATCAAGGCAATAAGACCATTATTAAGCCCGATATGCTCTGCCATCACAAAACCGAAAATCACTGCGAACAATACAAACAACGAAATCTTTAACAATCTCCAATCCAAAATTGCATCTTTTTCATTGATATTCATAACTACGGCTCTGTTCTTCATGGTAGTTTTAAGACTGTCTTTCCAAAAATAAATAAACATTAAAACAACCAAAGCCAATATAACAATGATAACCCCCGAAAGATTAACCAAAAAATCCGTAAATGATAACCCCAAAGAAGAACCTATTAAAATATTCGGTGGATCACCGATAAGTGTTGCCGTTCCGCCAATATTTGAGGCAAAAATATTGATTAAAAGATAAGGATACGGATTGACCTCTAACTTATTTGCAATCTGAAGTGAAACAGGCACAATCAACAAAACTGTCGTCACATTATCCAAAAATGCTGAAAACACCGCAGTTACCAAACCCAATACCACCATTATCCATAACGGATGCGCCCTAACTTTTTTAGCCCCCCAAATAGCCACATACTGAAACATACCTGAGCGTTCCGCCACATTTACAACAATCATCATACCAACCAATAAAGATATGGTATTAAAATCTATTGAAGAAATCGCCTCTTTTTGTGATAACACTCCAAGCATAACAGCCAATCCGGCCATAACAATCGTAACAACTGCTCTGTTCATTTTTTCCGTAAACAACAACAAGTAACAAACACACATCAAAACAAGTGCTACAGCCTCTTGACTATATCCAAAAATTAAGTCCCCCGTCATATCAATAAAAATCCTTTACATAAAATGAACAATAAATAAGTATATGCTTGAAATGATAATAGAAAACAACATTACAGGCACCGACCACAACAAAAATTTCAAGAAGTTTATAGGATACCCTTCTCGGCTGGCAATTCCTGCCACAATCACGTTTGCAGATGCAGCAATCAAACTTCCGTTACCGCCAAAACAAGCTCCTATTGACAAACCCCACCAAACAGGCATCATAACTTCACGTCCGCCCAAAGCTTCTTCCATAGTCTTAAGCATTGGTATCATTGTTGCAACAAACGGAATATTATCAATAATCGCCGACAAAATTGCCGAACTCCACAATACCAAATAAGTTGCTTTCATAATACTGCCCTCAACAAGCATCAAAGCCTTATTCCCAAGCATTTCTAAAACACCGGTTACTTCCAAACCATATACCAACGCAAATAATCCGGTAAAGAAAAATATTGTTGTCCAATCCACAAGAGAAAAAGCTTCTTCCACCATTCTGTCACGTTCGGAATGCTTCTTGCCAATCGTAAACAACATAAGCAACAAAGAAGCTCCAAAAAGCGAAATTGTGCCATTGGCAATATGAAAATGCTCACCCAAAATAAATCCCGAAATAACAAGCACCAAAACGCTTAAAGACTTCCACAACAAACCAAAATCAGTAATGCAATCAATTTCTTTTATTTTCATTACTTCGTCTCTTGCTCGTTTTGTTGTTTTAAGTTTTCTACCCACAAGAACATCAAATACAACACTTAAAACCACCATATTTATAATAACCAACAAACTCAACTCTTTTAAGAAGTCCATAAAAGACAATCCCAAAGCACCGCCGATTAAAATATTCGGAGGGTCACCTATAAGTGTTGCCGTTCCACCGATATTTGAGGCAAATATCTCCATTACCAAAAAACAATAAGGATTAAGTTTTAACTTTCTTGTAATTTCTATTGTTACCGGCACAATCAACAACACCGTTGTCACATTATCCAAAAAGGCAGACAATACCGCCGTAACCCATCCCAACACTATAAGAATACCACGAGGATTGGCCTTAACCAACTTTGCCGACTTAACCGCCGCATATTGAAAAGCACCTGACTTTTCCATAATGCCGACCATAATCATCATACCGACCAACAAAGCAATCGTATTAAAATCAATACCCTTAAGCGCTTCTTCGTATGATAACACTTTTAACAAAATCATAGCAACAGCGCCCAACATCACCACGACCGCACGATTTAGTTTTTCCGAAAACAAAATCGCATAACTTATAACCAAAACAATACTAGCAACAACTTGTGGCAAAAATAAAAAATTCACAACCATCCTCCGATAAGATAATTTATTACCCTAAAATAAATAACAATATATTACTAAAAAATAAACGTCCCAACAAAAATTTTATCTTTTTTTTATAATTATCCGTTTTTTAAGCAAAAAAAGGGAGCAATACAAATTGCTCCCGCTAAGTTTTATCATAACTTTTCTTATTCTTCTAAAGCATAAACATTGATTACTTTCCAATAACCATCTTTCATACTCAAAGAATATATAACTGTTCCCTGACACAAGCCAAACCAAGAACCGTCGCATTGAGATTTGGTATAAACCGAAATATCACGAGTTTCTGCCGTAGGCTTAATTTTTGTAACGGCAAAACTGACATTTTTAGGTCTTACATCATCTTCTGTTTTTCCCAAAACAAAGCTCGGCACTTCACCTTTTTTACAAATAGATAATTTCGGATTTATAGAACACTTAACTGTTTTTTCAATTGCACAAAAAATTTCGTCTTGAGAACTGCAATTTTCCTTCAAATTATTTATACCGTAAGAATTAAAAGAAAGACTTACCTCTGTAATTTCTTTTCCTTTAGCAATTTCTCCAATATTGGTCTTTTTATCTCCGGTCATAAAATAAATTGCAGAAATTCCGCCTATTGCCAATAAAACAAAAAACGACACAATCAATATTCTTTTTAACATAACTCACCTCAAAAAAACAAATACGTCACATTAAATATTATTTTAACTATTATCGCATACTATAGCATAATATAAGTTAATCAAATAAAACTATTGAGTTTTTGACAATTTTATGATATAATAACCGCATATTTTATTTTAGGGGTTAAAAATTATGGTTACAAAAAATAACGAACACGGAACTACAATGATAGAAACAATTATGTGTATTTCTCTTCTTATCGTGGTCGGCACTTCTATAGCAAGAGGGGTTGTAAGTGTGTTCAATCGTTATAAAACCGGACGTTTGGCACAACAGGTAATAGACCTTAAAAGAGCCATTCTCGCCTACACCGCCATAAATGAAGATTACACCTCCTTATCCGAACAAGCGATGATAAATGCAGATGCTCTGCCTATTGACTTAAAAGCTCTGCGCCACGCTATGAACGGCAAAATAGAGTTTGGTC
>JAFYWO010000186.1 GCA_017557925.1 Alphaproteobacteria bacterium
ATTTTTTTAGATTATTTTTAACGTGATGAGGAGAATGTAATCTATGTATTTTTTGGATTTCTTTTAAGTCTAACCATAAGCACAAATATAAAAAAGGTTTATCCAAATCATGAAAATAGCCGTTTAACGTATTATATCCACGAATTTTCTTTTCTACTACCAAAAATGCTTTCTTGTGTTTTAAGGTATAAGAAATCTTATGAAATCTTTTTTTCAGCTCTAAACTCATAACAACCTCCGCTTAGCTTTTAGGACTTGGTTGAAGGTAATTATCAAAATAGCCTTTGATATAAACTACCGGTGTTCCTTTTTCTCCACTACCTGTTGTGAGGTCACACAAAGAACCTAAAAGGTCTGTAATTTGACGTGGAGTTGTACCTATGGAATAAAAACCATCACCGGAATTTTTGCTTTTTATTGCCTCTTTGATTGCTTTATTCGGGTTATCTATATTATTATCTGCCACGGCTTTGATTTTTATCTCATTTGGCATTCCTTTTAAGCCATCGGTAAAACCCGGCGATACAACAGGATCGGCAAATTCCCAAATTTTAGTTTTAGGACACTTAAAACCACCATCTCCATATATCATTACTTCAAGATGTTTGCCGGTTTTTTGTTTTAATAATGTTTGGAGATTTCTGCAAAAAGCCTTTGAATCCCTTGGAAAAAGTTTTAATTTGGTTTCATTGGAATAATTAGAACCTAATACTCCATATTCACTCCAGCCATGAACTTCAGATGGTGTATTTAATATTTCATCTAACGTATAAGCTGTTGCTCCATATTGTTCCAAAATTTTCTTCTGACGTTGGCGTATATGTATGCTTGAAACAATTACTTGTTTGGTATATTTTAGGATATCTTTAGGATTATTTAGCAATATTACTTCTATATTAGAAGATATATCCTCATACATCTTAATATGGTCAGAACCTGTTATCGGGTGATGAAATACACCGAATTTATCTCTAAATTCTTGCTTGGTAATAATGTCTGTATAAGGGTTTATGTTACTGTTGTATAGTTTTTCTTCATCCATTATGGCGTTGCCTACTTCGTCTGTAGGATATGACAGAAAAACATAGACTTTTCCATGTGTTCCTTTGGCTATTCCTTCTAATATTTTGGCAAATCTGTTTCTGGATAATATCGGAAAAGCTACTCCTATATCTCCTTTAGGGAATTTTTGTTTTATATCATTTGAAATATCGTCTATTGAAACATAATTACCTTGTGAACGAGCTAAAAATGACTCAGTAATACCTATTATATCGCCATTGTTTATGGATAATGGTTGGTATGATGAATTTTGGCTTTCAAGAACTTTATCACATATTATGCTTGAAATATCATCTCCTGTCTTTATTATAGGCATTCTTAAGCCATAGACAGATGTTCCGACATAACGTTCTTCTTTATGATTTAACATATTAGTATCTCCTTGACAGTAGGTTATTTTAAGCTATTTGTCTCGACTGTCCCTACAAGACCCAAATAACTTTCGGACATTTTGCCCTTTTATACTAATTCATCCTCATAAAAGCTCTTTTCTATAAGCTTTATATTTTCAGGATGAACAAATTGTTTATACCTTTCATCACGCAATAATATCATATCTCTGACCATATTGCCGGATAAAAACGGAAAATCCTGTGTTGTTCTGGAACAAAGTCCCATATTAGGAATTATATCCTTAAACACTTGATATTCGTTAGCATCTCCAACATAGAGTATATCTGCCGATGGTAATGAAGGTTGGTCTTTTTTTATTGATTCCAAAACATAATTCGGCCAAGAAGCATTTATAATATCTTTTACGCCGAGAATGCGCAAGCGACTATATTCTTCTTTTTGACGATATACGTTTTGTATCATCTTTTTGCGTGTAAAATAAGGAAGAGGATTTTTTTCTGTTCCACTTTCTTGTGCAGAACCAATGACAACTGTTGCATATTGGCATTCTTTGAGCATTTTTTTGATTAGTCTGTCATGCCCTATATGAAACGGTTGACAACGTATAATGCATATTCCGTGTTGATATTTAAACATAAAAAAAACCTTTCTTAAAAAGGCCTATCATCAAAAAGAGGGATTTCCCCTAAAAACTATCCAATGACCGGCCACGTCGTTTATTGTTCTTGCCCATTGCCCTCGAGCACCAGAACAAGTATAGTTTATGCAACAACAAAAATAATGTCAATATTTTTTATAGATTTTTGGATATTAAAAATTTTATTCAAGCTAAGGATAGATTTTTAAGCATTGACGAACTATGTTGGCAAAACTTTTGGAAGAAAAAATTTCTTGATAACCTGAATTTTCTAAAATAACATATTTTTTTGTATTTTGATTGTAACCGACATAGCTTTTATCATCATTACCCAATATTAGAATATCTTTGGGATTTGGGTTTGATGAAACAAGATTTTCTGCCACAATATCATAGAAAGTATGATTTTTTGTATCTATTCCCCAAATTACTCCTCTTTCTGTCCTTAACCCATTATATGATTGTAAAAAAAATATAACATCACTTGGAAGTTTAGGATAACCTTTGAAATGCAAAATATCATTTGTTTCTTTTATATCTTGTAATTTCAAAAGAGGACCTGCTGAAGCATAGTCTAATTCTTCTATATCTTTTAACAAATCTTTCATCTTCTCTCTCTTACTAAACGATAATCTGCTATTTTACCTTGTAGGTACAAACGCTCTTTTTCAGGATTGCGTATTATCTGAAAATCTCTTACAAACCTACCGAAAAATACTATATTAGGGTTTAAGTCTATTTCTATAGGGTTATGAAGAATTTTATGATATTGTTCTATACACAAGGTTAAATTCATAATATTGTTGACCTGTGAATAATCTTCCATTTCTTCGGCATTCTTCCTATTCTTAGTATGATGAACACTAAATAACCTTGCATATTCTTTAATTTCTTTAGGACACTTTTGATTAGGTTTATCCAAATAAGATATATATGTCAAAAGCCCTGCTGCCTCTTCTTTTTTGCCCATTAAAGTCATTTTTTCTAAAAATTCTTCTCCATAACAAGCTGCAAATGTTTTTAAGAAAACATTTCGTTGTGATGGCATACGGTGTTTAGGATTTTGTTTATTATGTGTAGATATACAGTCCAACAAATCCAAAAGTTTCAGATGAGCCAAATCTTCAGGTGGAAAGTTGATTTTAGCCAATTGGGCTACGATTGGATAATACATTGGGCGAAAACTATTAAACTTTTTCATCTCTTGCCAAATAGGAACATTATTCAAATTATAATCCTGTGTTTTATAAATCTGATGTTGTTCATAATTTAAGGCATTTTGTTTGGCTTTTCTTAATTGTGGTGATAAATCATCTTTATCGGGAGTAAAATATAAACCGTCAAAATCTATATCCATTATCAATATTTCTTCTTTGGTTTTTGCCGGCTGATTAGTCAGATTTATATGTGGTGTCCCTACCCC
>JAFYWO010000187.1 GCA_017557925.1 Alphaproteobacteria bacterium
CTGGGTTTAGCAACCACTTTTGTTTCATCTGGTTTAGAACGAGCCATACCCAAATCTTCTTTAGTTAAACCGCAAGCCCCCAAAAACATAACCGTCACCAACAAAAACAAAACTTTTTTCATTTATTTATCTCCTTCATTATCTTTAATACAACAACAGCACTTTCCACCAAATAATCCCTCACAAACAATTAACATCGCCCCAATACAAATAAAACTATCCGCAACATTAAAAGCCGGCCAATGATATTGACCTACGTGCACATCTAAAAAGTCAAAAACCGCACCAAGCCTTATCCTATCAATCACATTACCAAGAGCTCCACCAATTACAAACCCTAAAGAAACTCTCATATACACGCTTTTTTCTTTATAAAGCCAATACAATAAAAATCCGACCACACCCAAAGAAAAGGAAGACAAAATATAAACACCGCTTCCCCCCAAATTATTAAACATAGAAAAACTTACACCCGTATTCCAAGCAGCAACCAAATTAAAAAAAGATGTTATCTCTTTTGCTGAATTACCACCCATTAAATATTCAAAAACAAAAATTTTAGATAATTGGTCAAATACAACCACCAAAAAAGCTGTAAACAATCCCAAAATCACATCAACAATCCTTAAAAAATTTCAACATAAAAAATGTTTAGCAAAACATTTCCCTTTTTTCAAATTCATTTTCACCTTTTTCCCCAACCCCCAAAAGCTCTTACCTGAAATTAACCGCACAATAAAAATTTTCAAATTTATTATTGTATTTATACTTTCTAAAACCATCTCTTACACTACACAATGTTCTCAAAAACAAAGGATTATCTTCAAGCTTAACACCCTCAATCGTTCCTTTGTTTGCGCCTTTCATACCACCCAAAAACCTATATAACTTAGGATGATAATGCCTTAAAAAGGCCCATTTTGTAGCCTCAATATCCTCAACACCATAACCGATTTCTTGTAAAACTTTAGCACAATCAACAGGTTCAATAGTAATTTCTTTTTTCAAATCATACCAAACCCCAATTCCTGATTTTGCCATATCTTCCCAATCAAAAAAACTCCCCGGATCAATTTTTCTGGTCGGAGCCATATCAGAATGACCGATAAAATTATTCGCCTCAATCCCGTATCTATCTTTAATATCCAAACAAAGTTCTTTCAAGGCATCCATTTGCGGTTTTTTATAACTAACTTCCCCAAACAGACCGTTACACAACTCAATACCAATAGAATTACTATTGATATCACTTTCGCCGTTCCACGTTCCTGCACCTGCATGCCACGCTCTGCAATCTTCGGGCACAAGTTTATAAATCTCCCCCTTTTCATCCACAACATAATGAGCCGATAACTCTCTTTCTTCCAAAAGCTTAATCAACTCTTCTGCATTTCTCTGACGTGCAGCATGTATTACAACAACATCAATTTTATCTTTACGTCTTACATTATAATTAGACAACCAACACTCTATCATCTATCCCAAAACGCTTTCGCCCCCTCAAATCCCTCAACACCAAAATATTCTGCAATAGTTTCGGCAATATCTGCAAAACCATCTCTTTTACCAATATTACAAGGTTTAACCTTTTTTCCAAACATAATAACCGGCACACACTCTCTTGTATGATCTGTTCCTTTGTATGTAGGGTCACATCCGTGGTCTGCAGTTATAAAACAAATATCGTCTTCACCCAACACATTTTCAATTTCGGGCAATCTCAAATCAAAATACTCTAATCCTTTTGCATATCCTTCAACATCACGTCTGTGTCCCCAATTCATATCAAAATCCACAAAATTGGTAAACACAATTCCGTCACCCTCAAGCGCTTTTGTTTCTTCCAAAGTCTTATTCCATAATTCTTCCAAACCGCTTGCCTTAACCTCTTTAGTAAAACCAATATGCGCATAAATATCAGGAATTTTACCAATTCCCACAACTTTTCTTCCGCTTTGTTTAACTTTTTCCAAAATAGTTTTACCGCCAGGCGCTACCGCATAATCGTGCCTGTTTTTTGTTCTTATAAACTCGCCACTTTTCTCACCCACAAAAGGCCTTGCAATAACTCTTGCAATATTATATGGCTTAACCTCTTCAAAAGCAATTTCACAAAGTTTATACAAATTCTCCAACCCGAATTTTTCTTCGTGACAGGCAATCTGTAAATTACTATCTGCAGAGGTATAAAAAATAGGCTTCAATGTTTTTAAGTGTTCTTCTCCTAGCTCTTGAATAATAACCGTCCCCGAAGCACCTTTATTCCCCAAAATACCCTCAATTCCGGCTCTTTTGCAAATTCTTGCCACCAATTCTTCAGGAAAAGACGGATACTCAACCTTAAAATGCCCAAAATCTTTACAAGAAACAACTCCTGCCATTTCCCAATGACCTGAAATCGTATCTTTTCCTACACTTTTTTCGCACATATACCCATATTTAGAAGGAAAAGTATTTTTTTTATCACCACCACCAAGACTTGCTTTTTTACCGCTTGCCATCTCTAAAATTCGCCCCAACCCCAAAAATTCCAGATTTGGAATTTCAAGATTTTTATACTCTTCTTGAATATGAAAAAAAGTATTAGCCCCCTCATCGCCAAACTCAAAAGCATCTTTTGCGCCACCAACGCCAAAAGAATCCATCATCAAAACAACCACTTTTCCCATCTTCTACACTCCTAAAAAAACAAGAGCCACTTTCTAGCATCATAATTTTAATTGTAAACATATATTTACAAGTTTATCCATACTTCCTTAAAATTTAGTCAAAAAAACTCTTTTTAACCTAAAACTTTCCCCAAAAAATCGCCAAAAAAAATAAACTTGAATATTTAGGCAAAATATTATAGGCTAAAAAAATATAATTATCTTATTCTTGAGGAGAATATTATGAAGTTCTTTATTTTATTACTATTAACAATATTGGGAACAAACACAGCTAAGGCAAATGATTTTGAAGATTTCAACCAATTTAACCAATTTAATCAAGTCATTCAATTTAATACTAACCTCTTCTCAAATAATAAAAATGTTTTTTCTTCAGACAATACTAGAGTTATTTGCACCATAGAACACGGAACATCAATATGCACAGATACAAACTTTAATCCATACACAGGTTTGGTC
>JAFYWO010000188.1 GCA_017557925.1 Alphaproteobacteria bacterium
GCCTTTTTCTTTTGCAGTTCCGAGTATTTTTAATCCGTCAATTTCTAATAGTTTGTTTGTGGTATATAAAGTTAATTCATTTTCGTATTTTTCAATTTCATCAAAATCAAACTTCATCAAATAATTTAATGCACAACCTAAACCGATAGCTTGCACAATAGCAGGAGTTCCTGCCTCAAATTTTGCAGGTGGCAAAGCAAAAGTGGTTCTGTCATAATAAACGTGTTCAATCATATCTCCGCCATACTGATAAGGTGGCATATCACATAATAAATTATACTTTCCGTATAATACACCAATTCCCGTAGGACCATAAACTTTATGTCCTGAGAATACCAAAAAATCTGCATCCATATCTTCTATATTTATCTTTTTATGAACAGCATACTGACAAGCATCAACTAAGGTAATTGCTCCAATTTTATGAGCTTCTTTACAAATTGTTTTTATAGGAAGAACAGTTCCCAATACATTAGACATTGCACTAACAGCAACAATTTTTGTTTTTTCACTCAAACAATTTACAAAGTTTTCAAAAACAAATTCTCCATCTTTATCCAAATCAAAAAATCTTAATTTTGCCCCTTTTTTTAAAGCAAGTTGCTGCCAACATACAAGATTTGCGTGGTGCTCTGCAGAAGATATCAAAATTTCATCTCCGCTATTGATGTTTTTTTCTCCATAAGTAGAAGCAACAAGATTTATCCCTTCTGTTGCTCCTCTTGTAAAAATAATTTCTTCTTTTTTCTTTGCTGAAATAAACTTTTGTGCAATTTTTCTCGCATTTTCATAATTCAATGTAGATATATCAGATAACCAATAACTTCCTCTATGAACATTTGCATATTCTTCAGTGTAAGATTTTACCATGCAATCAATAACAGATTTTGGTTTTTGAGCAGAAGCAGCCGTATCAAGATATGTGTTTCTCTTTCCTTCAATAAGCTTCTCCAAAATAGGGAAGTCCTTTCTAATTTTATATACATCAAACATTGTTTCTTCCTTAAAAAATTAGAGATAAGATAAATCCTATCTCTAATTTTTTCAACAATAAAAGACTTAAATTTTAGATTATTCTAAAATCATTGCAGTCAACAAAGCTTCAGAAGCTACTTGACCGTCAACCATAGCTGTTCCTTTGAAAACAAAGATATTTCGGCGAGCTTTTACTTTCTCAACGTGCATTCTTAATTGGTCACCCGGTTTAACTTGTTTTCTGAATTTAACTTCATCAATTCCCATAAACAAAACATTGCGTTTTGTTTGAGCGTAGTTTTCATCTTGAGAAATAACTACAGCACCTGCAGTTTGAGCCATAGCTTCAATTTGTAATACTCCAGGCATAACAGGATTATTCGGGAAATGACCTTGGAAAAATTCCTCATTCATAGTAACATTTTTGATACCAACACCTTTTTCGCCCGGAACTTCAACCTCTAAGCGGTCAACCAACAAAAAAGGGTATCTGTGAGGCAACATTTTCATAATTTCCTCAATATGATATACTTTAACTTCTTCAGACATAAGAGTTCTCCTTAATTATTTTTTACTGTTTTTTTGTAAGAATGCGACTTGACGCATAAAATCCTTAATCGGCACAGTAGGTGTTCCCATCACAATAGCGCCGGGTTCTATATCTCTCATCACACCGGATTGAGCGCCAATTTGAGCGCCGTCACCAATATTTAAATGGTCTGCAAAACCAGTTTGACCTCCACATACCACATAATTACCAAATTTGCAACTTCCGGCAATTCCGGTTTGTGCAACCAAAATACAGCAATTGCCTATTTTGTCATTATGGGCAACTTGAACAAGGTTATCCATTTTGCATCCGTTTCCGATAATTGTATCGTCAAGTGCACCTCTGTCTATACAGGTATTAGCACCAACTTCAACATCATTACCAATAATTACTCTACCTATTTGAGGTATGCGTTTGTGTTGTCCTTCAACAACCAAAAAACCAAAACCGTCTTGTCCGATTCTGGCACCATTATATATGTAACAATTATTTCCCATTAAGCAGTAAGTTATACTAACATTGTTAGCAATTCTGCAACCGCTCCCGATTTTACAGCCTCTACCAATAAAAGTATTTGCCTCAATAGTTGTATTTTCACCAATTACAACATCATCTTCAATAACAACATTATGTCCAATATAGCAGCCTTTACCAATTTTAGCGCTTTTAGCAATTTTGGCACTATCCTCAATATTTTCTCTATGCTTATGTTCTTTATAAAAAGCTTCAACAAGCTTAATAAAAGAATACTTAGGATTGCCGGCAACCAACACTATTACTCCATCGGGAATAAGATGTTTTAATTCCTCCGTAGTGATGCATGCTTTTGCTCTGATAGATTTAGCTAACTCTTTATTTTTTTTATCATAAAAGAAACAAACATCTTCACGTCCGGCACTTTCAATAGAACAAACATTTTCAACAATTTCCAAATCTCTACCTTCGGTAACAATTTGAGCATCCGTAATTGTTGCAATTTCTGCTACTGTTTTCTTGCCGGTATATTCATAAAAAATTTCATCTGCCATTTTTCTATCCTTACAGTTAACTACAAACTTGTTCCAAAGTTCAAACGGAATACTTCTGTTTCGTCATAATCTTCCTTAACAACAGGGAAGCCGAAATCAATATCAATCTTGCCCATTGGAGAAGTCCATTCAAAACCAAAACCGACAGCAACACGAGGTGTTGAAGAATAATTGATATCGTCTTTTTCAATATTGTCAGGTTTACCGGTTGTTCCAATATCAACAAAAGTTCTACCTCTAATACCTAATTCGTCAAGACCAAGAGGGAACGCAAGTTCGGCACCACCCCAAACCATCCAGTTTCCACCTAAAGCATCGCTAGTATCTTTATCCCTTGCACTGATACCGCCGCTATCAAATCCACGCATGGAGTTTCCTCCTAAGAAGTATCTTTGAGCAAGTCTGGCATCTTCACCGCCATAACCCATAATATATCCGCCATTTACGAAGAACTTAAAGGTGTAGTGGTCAGATAAAGTGTAAAATTTATAAGCCTTAGCATCAAATTTTAAATATTTATCATCACCGCCAAGACCGGAAATATCATTACCAAACGATAGGTAATAACCTTCTCTTGGCTTCATTACATTGTCTCTTTTGTCATAAACAATTGTCTGACCTATAACAGAGTCTATAGATTCGCCTTCTTCTTGTTGAATATATTTAGAAGCACTGCTAACGTTTTTGATTTCATCTTGCTTCAAAGTATAACGAACATATTGACTCAAATTATCTGTGTAATCCCAACCAAGACGAATTCTTGCACCCATAGTATCCATATCATAGTTACTTTCGTCTTGATAATCTTCTGTTTGGTAGAAAATATCCGTTCCTGCGCTTAAACGCCTATCCAAAAAATACGGTTCTGTAAAACTAAAGCTATAATCATTAGAGCGTTGGGACATACCAGCATTAAGGCTAACTTGTTGTCCCTTACCTAAGAAGTTATTTTCTGTAATACCGGCACGAATAAGAGCTCCGTTAACAGTAGAATATCCGACACCGATATTGAAGTATCCCGTAGATTTTTCTTCCACTTTAATATTAATATCTGCTTTATCATAAGCAACTCTTTCTGATTCTATATCAACTTTACTAAAGAAATTTAAGTTCTCAATATTTCGTCTGGATTCTCTTATTTTTGCAGCATTAAATACACTACCTTCAGCGAGTCTGAACTCTCGTCTAATAACCTCGTCAAGTGTCCTTGTGTTACCTGTAATATTGATTCTGTCAACAAATACTTTTGCGTTTTCTTTTATGTCAAAGGTAATACTTAGTTTTCCTGTTTCTCTGTTTTTATGAATTGTCGGTAAGACTTCAACAAAAACAAAACCCTTGCGAGTTAATTCCTCCGTTAAAGCAGCAACGGTCTTGTCAATTTCATCAGAATTATACCAATCTCCTTTGCTGAAAGTAACGTGTTTATACCATTGTTTAGGGTTAATTTCGGAAATAGCTGAATTGATTTTTACATCATTGATTTTATAGCGCTTTCCTTCGTCAATGGTAAAAGTCAAAACGAAAGAAGTTTTATCACGGGAGAGTTCCGCAATGGCAGATAATACAGCAAAATCTGCATAACCATGGCGGTTATAAAAACGTCTTAATAACTCTTGGTCATAGTTCATTTTTTCTCTATCAAAGGATTCTGCGCTAGAAAATAATCTATACCAACGACTTTCTTTACTCATAATTTCTGCTTGCAAATCTTTACCTGTATAACTTTTGTTTCCAATAAAGTTAATGGTATCAATTTTAGCCTCAGGTCCTTCGTCAATCTCAAAAATCAAGTCAACACGATTGTCAGATTTCTTAATGATTTTAGGTTCAACCTTTACACCATATCGTCCAGCTCTTTTATAGACGTCAAGAATGCGTTGAACATCTTGTTGAACTTTAGCCTTATTAAACACAGAGCGAGGCTGAGATTGAACTTCTGATTCTAAAATTTTATCATCAATTTTGTTGTTGCCATCAAAAGCTCTAACTCCTATAACAGGATTCTCTACAACATTAATCAGTAAGGTATCATTTTTAGTATCAAAGCTAATATCACTAAATAAACCGGTATTATACAATCTGCGTAAAGCTTCATTCAATTCTCTAGAAGACACACTCTTACCGGTATTGATACCTGCGTATGATAAAGCGGTTTCTTTCTCAACTCTTTTAAGACCTGTAATATCAATGTTTTTTACAATATTTTGTGCAAAAGCTTCTGCACAAAGTGTAAGTGCTAATAACGAAATTCCAGCTAATTTTAACTTCATTTTTCAATCCTTAAAAGCTATTCAAACCATCTTGTTATTAAATGTTTAACATCGTTCCACGTTGCAAACATCATTAAAAACAAAATAAAACCCAAACCGACTTTGAGTAAATATTCTTTTATTTTTGCATTAAGCTCTCGTCTGGAAATTATTTCTATCAAATAAATTACAACATGTCCACCATCAAGTAGAGGGATTGGGAATAAGTTTATCAATCCCAAATTTATAGATAACAAAGCCATAAAAGCTAAAAAGTCAACAAAACCTCTTGATTTAGCTATATCACCGGACATTTCTGCAATTCTGATGATACCGCCGACATCTTCACCGGAACGTTCTCCGGAAATCATTTGCTTAACTCCTAGCAATGTCATATAAGTAACATTATAAACTTCAAGATAAGATTTTTTTACGGATTCCACAAAATTAAAATTATCTTGAACCACCTTAAATCTTTTTGTTTCAGCCTTAATTCCAATCATTTTTCTTTTAATTGGTTTTTCTGTTTCATCAAAAGCGTAGTCCATTTCTTGTATTTTAACTTTAACACTGATATTTTCACCGTTTCTCTCTAGAAGAAGGTCTACTTCATCAACAGAAACACTTATTTCTCTGGAAATATCATTCCATTCTTTAATATCAACACCATTTATTTTTATAATTTTATCGTTTACTAAAACACCGGCTTTTTCAGCAGGAGAGTCTTCAATTACTCCGGTAATAATAGGAGGAATATCATAACTGCCTATAAAGAAAAATAACCCAAAAAAAACAATAAAAGCAAATAAGTAATTAAACAAAGGTCCGGCAACCGCAATAGCCAATTTTTTTATTGGCTTTTGAGTTGCAAACAAATGTTTTTGCTCTTCTTCGCTAAATTTACTTAAATCAACTTCTGTTGTAGAAGATTCATCTGCATCACCCAAAAATTGACAATATCCGCCAAGAGGTATCAATGATAACTTCCAAACAGTTCCTTGTTTATCTGTTTTACTCCAAAGTTCTTTTCCAAATCCGATGGAAAAAGCGCTGACACTAACGCCTGTTTTTCTGGCTACAATAAAATGTCCAAATTCGTGAACAAAAACCAAAACCCCTAACAAAATAAGAAAGGGAATTACATAATGTATAACATTTAATAAAAATTCCATAATATTTTCCTTAAATAATTATTTGAAAGAAACTAAAGAGAAATAACAATACACGATAGGCGCAGCAAAAATTAAGCCGTCGATTCTATCAAAAATACCTCCATGTCCTGGTATAAGAGAACTGCTGTCTTTAACTCCCAAATAACGCTTAATAGAAGATTCTATTAAATCACCAATTTGAGCAACAACAGCGATAACAGCTCCTAAAATACCAAATTTAATTTGTTCGCTGATAGGCATAGCTATATCAAAAATATTTCTTGTTGCATACATATATATAAAGCTGACAGCAACTGCTAAAACCACGCCACCGATTAAACCTGACCAAGTTTTGTTTGGGCTGATACTGGGTGCAAGTTTTGGACCTTTTAAGTTTGTTCCTACAACATAACCACCAATGTCAACACTCCAAACCATAATGATAAACCACAATGTCATCACAAAACTACCTTTTTCTCCTGGTATACTGCCAAAAGCATCAAAAAGGAAATAAATCCAATAAAGAGAGCCAACCCCGATGGATATATAAATAACCCCAAGAGTTAGAAGGTTTCTGTGTTTTTCATCTTTTGCCTTTATATAAACAAATAAAGCAGTAAGCAAGAGAGTGAAAAATAAAACATTTCCGTCAAATATCTGTAAAGAACAACCAAGAGCAAAGGTATAAGCTACTGCGTATGTGCTGCTTTTTTTATTTGGCACCATATTTACCCATTCCCAAGAAAGCAATGAACCTACAATAAAAATAAGAATATCTACAAACGGATGTCCTGAGCGAAGAGCACCGATAACAATAGGTATCATAACAAGTGATGTTAAAATCCTTTTCTGTAAAGATGTAAAGTTAGTTTTTCCCATATCGTCTCTCCCTATTGTTAAATTGTTGAATAATATCTAGTAGTTCATCTTTGCCAAAGTCAGGCCAATATGTTTTTGTAAAAAATAATTCTGTATAAGCAAGTTGCCATAACAAATAGTTACTGATTCGTTGCTCTCCGCTTGTCCTGATTAAAATATCAGGATCCGGAATATCTCTTGTGTAAAGATTTTTGTTAATAAGGTCAATAGAAATATCTTCAATTCCAATAGCGCCTTCTTTTACGTTTTTTGCTATATTTTTGACGGTATTAACTATTTCTTGTCTAGAGCCATAAGATAATGCAACACAAAGAGTTAAAGAAGTGTTGTTATTTGATTCTTTTTCAATATAAGCCATCTTTTTTTGAATATTTTTATCTAACATATCTCTTTCGCCGATAAAAATAATACGAACATCATTATCCATAATCTCCTTAAATTCTTTATCTAAATATTCATTAAGAAGATTCATCAATGCGTTTACTTCTTCTTCACTTCTTTGCCAATTTTCAGTAGAAAAAGCATACAAAGTTAAAAACTCAACACCGGAGTCTTTCATGGCTCTTGTGATATTTACAACGTTTTCAGCACCTTTTTTATGGCCATAGGTTCTAGGCATGCTTCTTTTTTTAGCCCATCTCCCGTTGCCATCCATAATTATAGCTATATGTTTACATAAATTATCTTTTTCCATAGTGCTACACTTGTAAAATATCTTTTTCTTTTTGGCTTAATTGTTCATCAATTTTCTTAATAGAATCATCGGTAAGTTTTTGAATTTCATTACCATATTTCTTTTCATCGTCTTCAGATATTAAATTGTCTTTTTTCAATTTTTTTACATCGTCTAACGCATCTCTTCTTATGTTTCTTATGGCAATTTTATTTTGTTCAGCATATTTACCGGCAATTTTTACAAGTTCTTTTCTTCTTTCTTCAGAAAGAGGTGGTATAGGTATACGAATTAACTGACCATCAGAAACAGGATTTAAGCCTAAGTCGGATTCTCTTAAAGCTTTTTCAACAGATTTAGCTAATCCTTTATCCCATACACTAACAGATAAAGTTCTGGCATCAGGCACACCGATAGTTCCTACTTGTGCAATAGGGGTTGGGCTACCGTATGCTTCTACCATAATATTATCTAACAAACTGGCGTGAGCTCTTCCTGCTCTTAAACTGCCAAAATCATTCTTGAGCGTATCAAGAGTCTTTTCCATGCGCTCAATAGTATTCTTTTTAATTTCATTAAAATCAGTCATATTACCTCACTTAATTATTGTAAAATTACCTTTATTGTCTATTGCATCAATAAGAGATGTTGTAGATTCTTGCTTAAAGACAACAATAGGTAAGTTGTTTTCTCTAGCCATAGATATAGCAGTCATATCCATAACTTTTAATTCTTTTGTTATTACTTCATCATACGAAACGGTTTCAAATCGTTTTGCATTACGATTCTTTTTTGGGTCACTATCATAAACCCCGTCAACCTGTGTTGCCTTAAATAAAGCATCGCAGTTTGTTTCCAGAGCTCTTAAAGTTGCTCCTGTATCTGTGGTAAAATATGGGTTTCCGGTTCCTCCTGCGAAAATTATTACATAACCATCAGCTAAAAGTTGTTGAGCTCTTCTGTATGAATAACTTTCCGCAACTTGCGGAACGTTTAATCCTGATAATATTTCACAAGGTATACCTTTTGCATTTATGGCACTTTTTAAAAACAAAGCATTGATGATTGTAGCAAGCATTCCTGCTTGATCGGCAACTGAGCGAGCCATGTCTTTATTTTTGTTGTTTACACCTCTGTAAAAGTTTCCGCCACCAATAACAATGCAAAGTTCAACACTTTTATTATGAACTTTTTTTATGCTTTCTGTTATAGTTGCTAAAATATTTTCATCAATACCAAAAGCTTGGTTTCCCATTAACCCTTCGCCTGAAAGCTTTAAAAGTATTCTTTTGTATGTTTTACTCATAGATATCCCTCTAAAAAACAATCTACAGTCAATATTATACAATTAAATCATTTTGTCATCAGTTTTTTAGCTGAAATGTATAAAAAGATAAAATATGCACGTTTATCATAAATTTGGTTGAAATTTTAGGTGTATGTTATAATATGATACGAAACTAAACTATCGGAGAATAAATTATGTCTGCAGAAACAATTTATGCAATAAGTGCTTTGTTAGGTTATTTTGTAGGGTCTATCCCTTTTGGGTTGATTTTAACCAGAATGGCAGGTTATGGTGATATTAGAAAGATTGGTTCAGGCAATATAGGTGCAACCAATGTTTTGAGAACAGGTAATAAAGGTCTTGCGTTGTTGACTGTTTTATGTGATGCGTTTAAGGCAGGTATTGCAGCATTTGTTGCAGGACATATTTTTGCTGGCGAAAATGGTGTTACAGCTTCTCTTGTTGCTGGTGCTTTTGGTGTTTTAGGGCATAATTTTCCTGTGTGGTTGAAATTTAAAGGTGGTAAAGGTGTAGCGTCAACTTTTGGTTTTATATTGATGACTTGTTGGCCTGTAGCTCTGATTGCTCTTGCAATTTGGCTTATAATGGCATTTACGTTTAAGTATTCGTCTTTATCAGCATTAACTGCTTCAGCATTGGTTCCTTTTGTGTCATACTTTTTAGCTCCATCAATAGAATATACTTATGTATATACTGCAATCGTTATTTTGGTAATAGTTCGTCATCACGCTAATATTAAAAGATTACTAAAAGGCGAAGAGAGTAAAATTAAACTTAAAAAAGAAGAAAAAAGTGAATAAAGAAAAGTTAATATCATATATTCAGCTTATAAATACCACAGGTATAGGTTCTGTCAGCTTCAAAAAACTGATAGACAGATACAAGGATGTTGATATAGCCTTAAAAGAGCTCTCAAAAAAAAGAGAGCTTTTCTCACGTTCTTTAGCTGAAAAAGAATTAATGCTGGCAGAAATAAAAAAAGTAAAACTAATAACAATGGATGATGAAATTTATCCTTATAACCTTAAACAAGTAGAAGGCTGTCCACCAATACTATACGCTCTCGGCAATACAGATTTGCTAAAAAACAATAATGCGCTTGCGATTGTAGGTTCAAGAAATGCATCTTTTAGTGCAAACCGCATGGCTCAACAATTCTCAAAAGAATTGGCAGATTCTGGTATAACTGTTGTTTCGGGTATGGCACGAGGGATAGATGCATCAGCACATATTGGAGCATTAGATTCTAAAGCTTCTACAATAGCTGTTTTGGGCACGGGAATAGATATTATTTATCCTAAAGAGAATGAAAATTTATATAATAATATAAAAGAGAAAGGTTTAATAATATCAGAATACCCGATGAAAACTTCTCCTCAAGCTTCAAATTTTCCTCGTCGCAATCGCATAGTATCTGGTTTGAGTAAAGGAGTTTTGGTAATAGAGGCAAGTATAAAATCAGGTTCGTTAATAACAGCTAATATGGCTTTAGAGCAAGGAAGGGATGTTTATTCAATACCCGGTGCTCCTTTTGATGGTAGAACATCCGGTTGTAACAAACTTTTAAAAGAAGGTGCAATATTGACGGAAACGCCAGAAGACATAATAAATAATTTTTGTTTTGATGATAAAATTTTTATTCCGGTTAAGCCTCCAAAAAATACAACACCGGAATTATTTGAATATTCACTTGACAATGAACAAAATAATTTAGATATTGCAGACGACAATAATTTGCATCAAAAATTGTTATCACTCATTTCAGAAACAGGTGAGGATATAGATGATATAATACGTTCATTATCTCAACCACCTGAAGAAACATTGATGGCAATAACAGAATTAGAGTTAGATGGCAAACTAATGCGCCTACCAGGAAATAAAGTAGCCAAATCTTAAAAGGATTATGTAAATGAAATTAGTAGTAGTAGAGTCACCGGCCAAAGCCAAAACAATTAA
Organism: Alphaproteobacteria bacterium; assembly: GCA_017557925.1. Lineage (GTDB taxonomy): Bacteria > Pseudomonadota > Alphaproteobacteria > RF32 > CAG-239 > CAG-267. The sequence continues at coordinate 10,777 of JAFYWO010000188.1, forward strand.
TAAATACTTAGGTAAAGATTATCAAGTTTTAGCAAGTTATGGACATATACGAGATCTACCAAGTAAAGACGGCTCAGTAAATCCTGATGAAGAATTTAAGATGGTGTGGGAATTAAGTTCTGGTGGTAAAAAACGCTTAAACGATATAATTGCAGCCCTAAAGAATTGTGATACGTTAGTCCTCGCATCCGACCCGGATAGAGAAGGTGAGGCAATAGCGTGGCATTTGTTGGAAGAATTAAATTCCAAAAAAAAGTTAAAAGATAAAAATATAGAAAGGGTGGTTTTTCACGAAATTACAAAAAATGCAGTAACAGAAGCGATAGAAAATCCTCGCCAAATAGATAATAACCTAGTGTCAGCCTATATGGCACGTCGTGCATTAGATTATCTTGTAGGTTTTACTTTATCACCTGTTTTATGGCGTAAACTTCCTGGCTCAAAATCAGCAGGCAGAGTGCAATCTGTTGCTCTCCGTTTAATTTGCGAAAGAGAAATGGAGATAGAAAAATTCAAACCTGAAGAATATTGGACTATAGATGTAGATTTAGGTGCAAAAGAAAATGCCATAATTCCTGCTCATTTAGTAAATTTAGATGGTAAAAAGTTAGAAAAATTTGATATAAATACAAAAGAAAAAGCAGACATTGCTAAAACAAAAATAGAAGCGCAAAATTTTGAAATATCTAAAATAGAACGTAAAGATACAAACCGCAATCCTGCACCACCATTTACTACCTCAACCCTTCAACAAGAGGCAGCTCGTAAACTAAGATTCTCTGCAAAAAAGACAATGCAAGTTGCTCAAAAACTCTATGAATCAGGTTTTATTACTTATATGAGAACGGATGCTGTTAATTTATCAGCAGAGGCCATAACAAATTGTCGTGAAGCAATAAAAAAATACTTTGGAGAAGAATATTTACCTAAACAACCCAAAGAATATAAAACAAAATCCAAAAATGCTCAAGAAGCGCATGAGGCAATTCGTCCGGCAGACATAATGAACACTCCTAACAAGATGAAAGAAAAGTTGGATGAGGATTCTCATAAATTGTACGAACTTATCTGGAAAAGAACAGTTGCTTGCCAAATGAATCCCGCTATTATGGATAGAGTTGTAATAGATTCTATATCCGAAGATAAGCAAATATTACTTCGTGCAAACGGTCAGGTAATAAAATTTGATGGTTTCTTGAAACTATATCAAGAAGGTAAGGATGATGCTCCTGATGATGAAGAAAATAGACTTCTTCCAAATGTAGAAGTAGGAGAAAAGGTTTCTAAAAAACAAATTAAACCTGAGCAACATTTTACCACACCTCCTCCTCGTTTTACAGAAGCAAGTTTAGTAAAAAAACTGGAAGAACTAGGTATTGGTCGTCCATCAACTTATGCTTCAATTATTGCGGTTTTACAAGACCGTAAATATGTAAAAGTAGAGAAGTTGCGCTTTATTCCTGAAGATAGAGGTCGTATTGTTACAATCTTTTTAGAAAACTATTTCAAAAAATATGTAGAGTATGATTTTACAGCTCAAATGGAAACTCATCTTGACGATATTTCTGCAGGTTCAATGGAATGGAAAACACTTTTAAATAATTTTTGGACTAAATTTAATAGCAATATTCAAGCTGTCCAACCTCTACAAGTAAGTGAAGTTATAGACAAGATAGATGAAGTATTGGCATATCACTTGTTTCCTGAAAAAGAAGACGGAACAGATCCTCGTCTTTGTCCAGAGTGCAGGAAAGGTCATTTAAGTATCAAATTAGGTAAATTTGGTGCATTTCTTGGCTGTTCAAATTATCCTGAATGTAAATATACAATGCCATTAACAGACGTTAAGGATGAAGAGGAAAATTCAATAGAAAAGAAACCAAATCCGGAAGATAAGCTGTTAGGAGAACATCAAGGTCTAAATGTATACCTAAAAAAAGGTCCTTATGGTTTTTATATTCAACTCGGAGAAGATGCAACGGCAACAACCGAGAAACCTAAACGTATAGCTCTTCCAAAATCCTTAAATCCGGAAGAAGTAACCTTTGAACATGCTGACAGGTTGATAAGTCTTCCAAAAGATATAGGCAATGGGATAACCGTAAATATCGGCAAAATCGGTCCATATATCAAACAGGGAGCAAAATCTCGTTCATTAACTGGCAATGATAATATTTTCAATATCACACAAGAAAGAGCTGAAGAATTATTGCAAAATGTTCAAGACCGACCGGAAGCAAAATCACTAGGTCAACATCCAAAATTAAAAGCAGATATCTTTCTTGCAACAGGCCGTTATGGAGAATATCTAAAATGTGGTAAAAATAACTATCGCCTTACTAAAGGAATAGTAACAAAGGACTTAACTTTAGAAAAAGCAATAGAAATCATAAACGAACAAATAAAATCATAACCAAAAAATAAAAACGGATACAGCAAGTATCCGTTTTTGTTTGTCACCAATTTAACTTAGCGATCTTCCTCAATGCTTCTCAGCACTGTCTTTTCATA
>JAFYWO010000189.1 GCA_017557925.1 Alphaproteobacteria bacterium
CACATTGAGTAATACCATAATGGTCTCGTAAATCTACAAAGCATAAATTACCCAAATTTCTTTTACGATGTATCCAACCTGAAAGCTTAACTCTTTGTCCTGCATTTTGAGTTCTTAACTCTTGGCAGGTATGTGTTCTGTATTCTATCATAAATACCCCTGAAAATCAATTAAACATTAGCAACAGCACTTTTTATCCCAAACTTGGAATAAATGCAAGCTAAAATTAAAAAAATCTTAAATATTATCCAATTAAACTCAAAAAAAACGTAAGGAACTAAAAATGACTCTGATAGATACTACCAAACAACTGGAAAAAGCTTGTAAGATTTTAAAAAAACAAAAAACAATAGCAATAGATTGTGAATTTATAAGAGAAAAAACTTATTATCCGATTCCTTGCTTAATCCAAATCGGTTATGAAGGCGGTTCGTTTTTGATAGACCCTCTTGCAAATGATATTGATTTTTCGTCTTTTGCCAAACTTATGCAAGATAAAAAGATACTCAAAGTTTTCCATTCCGGACGTCAGGATATAGAAATAATTTATAATTTAACCGGAATTGTTCCTAATCCTGTTTTTGATACGCAAATTGCTGCAAGCGCTTGTGGTTTAGGAGAAAGCGTAAGTTATGAAAATTTGGTAAGGGTATACTGTAATGTTGAATTGGATAAATCTTGCAGATTAACTAATTGGCAGCTCCGTCCTCTTACAGAAGAACAGTTGGAGTATGCTACCGGTGATGTTACACATCTTTTAGAATGTTATGAAAAAATATCTGCATACTTAACCGAAAACAATCGCACCTCTTGGATAAAAGAAGAATTAGATGACTTAAATGACATTTCTCATTATCAAATAGAACCTGAAAACTCTTGGCAACGTATTCGTCATAACAGTCATTCCATATTATTTTTAAATGTTCTTAAAGCTCTTGCTTCGTGGAGAGAAAAAAGAGCCATGAAGCAAAACATAAGCCGACAAAATGTAATAAAGGACGATATGTTGGTAAATATAGCTACGGTATTTCCTAAAAATACGGAAGAATTAAAAAGTGTAAGAGGTATTCGTCAAGATATTGTAAAGAGTGTTTTAGCTACTGAAATGTTAGAGGTAATGCAAGCAATAGATGTCCAAAAACTTGATAAAACATTAAACAAACAAAGTAAAGAAAAAGATATATCATTAGCTCCTTCTCAACAATCATTATACGAAATATTACGTCTTCTCTTAAAAATACAGAGTAACGAAGTAGGGGTGGTTCCTCATCTAATTTCTACAGAAAAAAATTTGCGTGAATACATAAAAAATCCAAAGTCAAAAAATTCTATACTTTCAGGATGGCGTTATGATGTTTATGGTAAATATGCGGAATTGTTCCGTCAAGGAAAACTATATTTATCTTATTGCCAAGAAACACACAAAATTTTGATAAAAGAACTTTAATACTTTGTTTTACTCGCAGTTTGAGTATATATTTTGGACAATATTATTCAGTATAATAACCCTTACCGTGCAATTAACGGTATTGTTTTGCGAGTTCGGTTCATCAAAAGAAATAATTTCTACGCCACCAACCGGTCTGTAGTTAGTATAATATATCCATTCAACACTTCCGTTGCTAAGATTATTTATTCTATTGGGAGCGCCGTTGCTATCAAATAAATCACTTACGCTTTGTCCTTTATATGCTTCAATATTATCAAAAGCATAAAAATCTTTGTGTTGGTTTGTGCAACTACATATCCCAAACAGAATTCCTATAATCATAGCCCATCTGTAAATCATATCTTTCTCCTTATGTTTATA
>JAFYWO010000190.1 GCA_017557925.1 Alphaproteobacteria bacterium
GCATCCGCTCCTCGTGATGACGAGTGAGGGAAACTCCTCGTGGTTACAAAAAGGCGCTCCTCGTGATGACGAGAGGGAGAAAGCTCCCCATAAAACCACAATGCACTCTCTCGCCATTTCGCCACACACTCACCCCTCCCACGTCATTGCGAGCCGAAGGCGTGGCAATCCAGTCTACCCTGCTCCCGTCATTGCGAGCCGTAGGCGTGTCAATCCAGTCTAAAATAATCAAGCTTATTCTTCTTGGCTTTCCACCTATGGATCACCACGGAGCATCCGCTCCTCGTGATGACGAGTGAGGGAAACTCCTCGTGGTTACAAAAAGGCGCTCTCGTGATGACGAAAAAAGGGAAAGCTCCTCGTGATGACGAAAGAGAGGAAACGTCTCATAGTTACAAAAGGCGTTTCTCGTGATGACGAAAAAAAAGAAAAATCCTCGTGATGACGAGAGATTACAAACTCCTCATAATGGAAGATAAACAGATACAAGTAATCACTCTCTTAAAAGTAATATAAAACCAGACACAACCAAAAATCAGCAAAGTATCTATACACAAATTAAATACTAAAAATCCCTCTTTATGAGCCTTCTACCTTATATGAACGGCTTAATAATTCCGCCATCGCATCATTTAAGGATACACCATCAAACAAAAGCTTTTCCATGACTTCAGAAATAGGCATCTCAATTCCCATATCACGAGCCCGTTTAACCACTGCTTTTGTTGTAAAAATCCCCTCAACAGTTTTAGTATTTTTTTCCATAACCTCTTTAGCATTACCACATTTACCAACTTCTACCCCAAAACTGAAATTACGAGATTGATAACAACTTGCTGTCATAACCAAGTCACCAAGTCCGCACATTCCTTTAAGAGTAACAAGTTTACCACCCAACTTTTCTGTCAACTTTGCCATTTCGTGAAAGCCTCTGGTTATAAGAGCGGCTCTTGCACCGTCGCCAAACTCTGCCCCTTCAACAATACCTGATGCAATGGCTATCACATTCTTAACGCTCCCTCCTATTTGAACAGAAATTATATCTGTTGTCATATAAGGCCTAAAATACGGAGTTCCCATCATCTCTGTTACCTTTTTAGCCACATCTTCTTTTTTTGCACCAATAGTAACCGATACAAATTTTTTATCCGCCACATCTCTTGCAAAACCGGGGCCGGAAAGAATAGCAAACTCAACTTGAGGCAATTCTTCATCTGCAATTTCAGATAACATCTTTCCACTTTTTTCTTCAATACCTTTAGCGCATAAAACCAGAATAGTATTACTCTTTACATAAGGTTTAATTTTTTGTAGAAGTTCACGAGTATGTTGTGCTGAAACCGTTAAAAGCACAACATCTGCAAACTCAAAAACTTCTTCTAAATTAACAGTTGCTCTTATTTTATTACTCAAAACAACATCATCTAAATATTTAGCATTTTTATGATTTATGTTTATATCTTTAACAACATTCTCATCTCTTGCCCAACAAAGAACTTCGTTGTCGGCTCTTTCTGCCGTAATAGCAAGCGCTGTTCCCCAAATACCGGTTCCTATTATTCCAATCTTTTTAACCATAAGACAACTCCTAAAATAAACATACAAAGAGTTTAACAACAAATACCAATACTTCAAGCAAAATCTAATTACTTTTCTTAACCTCTAAACAAAAAAAGAGGTTCATTAACATACCTCTTTTTTAGCTTATATACAAACTATAATAACTATTAAAACCTTAGGTAATAAGTAGCGGATAATCCGAAAACAAACAACAGAAATAATCCGCTAACTTAATACCCAAAATTCATCTCATTATTTATATTGAGACATATGTTCTAATATAGCTCTCTTAGCATTAACACCTTCTTGAGCTTTCTCTAAAAGAGTATTGTAGCGCTCAGGATTTGACTTATTAACAACTTGGAAACGAGTTTCCGAAGCCATATATTCAGCCAATGGTTTTGTTGGAGCTTTTGAATCCAACATTAAAGGAGCTTTACCTTCTTTAACATTTTCAGGATTGTAACGATACAATGGCCAAGAACCTGTCTCTACTGCATCTTTTTGGTGTTTCAAACCATCAGCCATATTCAAGCCTTGGTTAATACAATGAGAGTAAGCAATAATCAATGAAGGACCATCAAATGCTTCAGCTTCATTCATTGCTTTGATAACTTGACTGTCATTAGCACCCATAGCAACTTGTGCAACATAAACATTACCATAAGACATAGCAATCATAGCCAAATCTTTCTTAGGTAATTCTTTACCTGCGGTTGCAAATTTAGCACTTGCCCCCATAGGAGTTGCTTTTGATTGTTGACCACCAGTATTAGAATATACACCTGTATCTACAACCAAGATATTTACGTTACGACCGCTTGCAATAGCGTGATCAAGACCACCGAAGCCAATATCATAAGCCCAACCGTCACCACCGATAATCCATACAGATTTCTTAATCAAATAATCTGCAATTTCGTTCAAGTGAGAAGCTTCGTCACTATTGATTTCTGCTAATTTAGCTCTCAACTCTTTAACGTTTTCACGTTGAGCATCAATTTCAGCATCTGTTGTTTGTGGATTATTTAAGATTCTGTCAGCAACTTCGCCAACTTTATCTTTCAAACCGTTAAGAAGAGCAATAGCTGTTTCTGTTCCTTGGTCAATAGATACTCTCATACCCAAACCGAACTCTGCATTGTCTTCAAACAAAGAGTTTGCCCAAGCAGGACCATGACCCTTTTCATCTTTACAATATGGAGTTGTAGGTAAATTACCAGAGTAAATAGAAGAACAACCTGTTGCATTTGCTACAACCATTCTGTCACCAAACAACTGAGTAATCAATTTGATATATGGAGTTTCACCACAACCTGCGCAAGCACCGGAAAATTCAAACAAAGGCTGAATCATTTGTGTTGTTTTAGGTAAATTCTTTTGAACTTCTGTTCTCTTAACATAAGGTAGAGTTTCAAAGAATTTCCAGTTAGCTTTTTCTGCTTCCAAATGGTTTTCAATATGATCCATATTGATAGCATGCAATTCCGGATTAGTTTTATTTTTAGCAGGACACGCAGAAACACAAACACCACAACCTGTACAATCTTCTGCAGAGATTTGTAACATAAATTTCTTACCTGCAAATTCTTTACCTTTGTATTCAGCTGTTTTCAAAGTTTGAGGAGCTTGAGCCAATTCTTCATCTCCGGCAACTTTCATACGGATAACACCATGCGGACATACGATAGAACATTTACCGCATTGAATACAAGTTTCTGGATCCCAAACAGGAATTTCTGTTGCAATGCAACGTTTTTCATATTGAGTTGTGCCTGTTGGCCATGTTCCGTCAACAACTTCTTGCAATTCGGAAGTCTTAACACTGTCTCCTCTATCTGCAATAAGTTTAGCTGTCAAACCTTGAACAAATTCAGGTGCATCAGCAGGAACAGGAGCTAAGCGATTATATGTAGAAGTAACTTCTTTCGGATAATCAACTTTAAACATATGAGCCAAAGAAGCATCAACTGCAGCATAGTTCTTTTCAACTACTGCATCACCTTTTTTAGAATATGTTTTCTTAATAGCTGCCTTAATTTGAGCAATAGCCTCATCTTTTGGAAGAATATTAGAAATAGCAAAGAAGCAAGCTTGCATAATAGTGTTAATTCTTGCACCCATACCTGTTGCACGAGCTACTTCAATAGCGTTAATTGTATAAAAATTCAATTCTTTAGAAATGATTTGTTCTTGAACTTCTTTTGGTAAATGATTCCAAACTTCTTCTGCCTTATAAGGAGCATTAAGAAGGAATGTTCCACCCTTTTTAGCAATCTTTAAGATGTCAACCTTTTGCATAAATTGGAATTGGTGACAAGCAACAAAGTCTGCATTATTTACTAAATAAGCAGAACGAATTGGATTATCAGAAAAACGAAGGTGAGATGTAGTCATACTTCCTGATTTTCTAGAGTCATACACAAAGTAACCTTGACCATATTTACCTGCATCTTCTGCAATAATTTTAATAGAGTTTTTGTTAGCACCAACTGTTCCGTCTGCACCCAAACCAAAGAATACGGCACGAACAACATCATCAGGCTCAACATCAAATGTTTCATCATAGCTCAAAGATTTATGTGTAACGTCATCTTCAATACCTACACTAAAGCCGTTAATTGGGCTGTTGCTCTTTGCATTATCAAATACACACTTTGCCATAGCTGGTGTAAATTCTTTAGAAGACAAACCATATCTACCACCATAAATTTTTGGAAGAAAACTAATTTTTCCGTTAGCAAATGCTTGAGATAAAGCTGTAACAACATCCAAATACAAAGGTTCACCCAAAGAACCGGATTCTTTTGTTCTGTCCAAAACGCTAACTGTTTTAACAGTATTAGGTAAAGCATTCAACAAAGCTTTTTCAGGGAATGGACGATACAAATGAACTTTAAGAACACCATATTTTTCACCTTTTGCATTTAGGTATTCAATAGCTTCCTCAACTGTTTCAGCACCGCTACCCATAACAACGATAACA
>JAFYWO010000191.1 GCA_017557925.1 Alphaproteobacteria bacterium
CTGAAAACTTTCGTAATATAACCATGAGCGAATATGAAAAAGCAAATATAGAAGGCAACATTACCGAGCTTATGTCAGAATATGAGAATATAATTTTATCCTCATTATCTAATCTGACAGAAAAGCAAGATCGAATCTTAAAACAATTACTATACCAAAGAGAGCGACTTAATTATTTATCCAAGGCAGAAAGTCAAGGGCTTATAAAATCTGAAACCCAATTCCAAGATTTATTAAATATCCGCCATCTCCTACATCATCAATTTGATACTTTAGAGGGATTTGGTCGTTTTATGAACGGTAATAATGAACAAAATAAATCAATCAGACAAAGAAATTTGGAATCATACAATCGCTTGTTTAACAAAACTTTTGCTAAACGTATAAGCACATATAGAGAAATGTTAGATAACTTAAAACCTTTGGTTGAAGAACTTTGTCCTAATATATTGATTCGTCAAAAACAAGAGAGTAATTCAAAATTTATTCAAAGAATAAAGCAATATGTTTCTGACAATCCTGATAAAGAGTTTTTTGTGGAATTAGACTCTAAAGATGAAAAAACAGAAAAATCTTTATCAAAAAACATACTAAAACTTTTCCCTAAAGCAACAATAATAGATATTTCTCAAGAAAGAGATTTTGTTGAGTTTGCTAAAAACATACAAGTTTTTATGCAACGCCAAAAGTTTTTGGAAACGTTTCAATTATTAGACAGTGCAGTCTGCACACATTGCTTATATAACGGTGAAAATTTAAGACCGTTAGAGGCTTGGGCTTATTTGGCTCAAAAGGGTATAATCAAAGAAGAAGATGTAAAACGTTGGAATGAATTTAAGACATTAAGAAATGAACTCACTCACGAATATTTAGATGCTAATCTTTTAGAAAAAATGAACAAGCATTTTAAATTGTTTGTAGAAAAATCAATTTCATTAAACATTACATTAGATAGTCTTTCCCCTCAAATAGTGTCGCAAACAGACGATGGTATTATAACATTCATCCATAAAGACAATAAAGTAGTTGTTGTAGATGCCAAAAATAAAAAGGTATTACATACTCTAACCTCTGAAAATTCCGACATAACTCCCAAGAAAACAATTAAGGCACATTCCGGAAGCTATGTAGAAAATTTATCAAATAATATAAAAATAACCACTAAAGGCACGAGAGTTACTCATGTAAAGTTAAATAGCGGAGTAGAAATAGACATCTCAAAACAAAAAATAATATTTCCGGACAATAACAAAATTTTCTTAAACGAAAATGGTAAACATTATTTTGTTACTCCACAGGCAAAACTTATAACCGATAAAGACTTTATTGTCTTATCATACATTCAAAAGCAAAAAAATATTTCTTTTGATAAAAACGAGATTTTGATTTTGCCGAATGGTTATATTATAAATATAGACAACGCATTAAAGCTTAAAAAACTGAAATTTACTCATAACAATAAGCCCGTAATTATAAATACTCAGTATAGCGGAAACACAAATAAAATTGTCTTAAATGATAATACAGCCATCGCAATAACCAAACAAAAGATAACCGTTACACATAATTCAATAGAATTAAATTACAAAAACCGTCAGGCTTTTGCCGATAGTTACAAAGATACAATTATTCCGCTACCTTCAAAAGAACGCTGATAATAGAAAGTCTGAAATCTATTGACTTTTATGTCACAGTTTGGTATTAAGTTATATAGAATAGCATAAAGTGTCTATTCTTTTTTTTTATATAAACCAAAGGCGTAATTTAGTTAAAACCGAAGTATATTTATTTCGGTTTTTTTCTATTTTAGGCCTATTTTTTTTAGGAGAAAATAAATGACAATACAAAATCAAGCTTCAAAAGTAGTTTATAGTGCAGATGGAGCATCAAAAAATTATACTGTCCCATTTTATTTCTTAAATGATGAAATAGCGGTATATTTAAATACAGATATAAACAAGTTAATTATTAATACAGATTATGAAATAAAAAATAAAAACTCAAACGGAGGAGAAATAGAATTTATAACAACACCACCAAAAGATACAATTATAACCATAACAAGAGATGTTCCGTTGACACAACTAACCACTTTTATAGAAGGAGAAACATTTCCGGCAAAAGACTTTGAAACTTCATTAGATAAAATAACAATGTCTTTGCAGATGATAAAAGAGGTTTTAGACAGAACAATAAAAATATCACCTTCCGCATCATATAATTTTGATGATTTCAGAGAATTGGTTGCTGATTTGAATAATAACTATGACAAGATAAAACAAGTTCCTGCATTAGCTTCTTTAGTAAGTTCAATATATGAAGAAATATTAAACAACGTAAGCAAACAAATAAAAGCAGGTCCGATAAGTGTAAATACCCAAAGCGTAGTCATGGATGGAACATATAGCGCTTATCCGTATAAATTAGATATTATAATAAACCAAGCAACAAAGTCACATATTCCGACAATCATTTTTTCATTAGAGGATGCAATATCATCAAATTTTGCTCCATTAGCAGAATGTTATAATGGTTTTGTAAGAATTTATATGAAAGAAATACCGGCAACAGAAACCATAGAAATACCAATCATATTTTTGCAATAGGAGGTAATATGGATAAAATAAAAACCATCATAGAAAATTATAGTATATGGGGAATTTTTATAGGTTTAATCACAATCTTAATCAAACCCTTTATATCTATAAGAAAAAGTTTAAGAGATATGCTGATAACTTTTATAGTCAGTATGTTAGCCGGTCTTTTGGCAGAATGTATGGATATACCTCAACCTGTAAAATATGGGATATCCGGTGTATGCGGATTATTTGGAGTACGTTTGTATATGATTTTGGATACTCTCTTAAATGAAGCAGAAAGCAATCCTATACATTTTTTGAAAAATATCAATAACAAAGAGCCTCACTAGAGGCTCTTCCCAAGCTACAAGGAGAAAATAATGAAACTAAACCTAATACTTTTATTTGTTATAATACTTCAATTATTCATAACAAAACACTTGCAAACAAAACTTTCCAATCAAGAAGATCTCACTTCTTTTTATAAACAAAATAAAAATATCTTACTAAACAAAATACGGAGTATATATGATGAAAAAATATTACTTGAAAACGAAAATCAAGAACTTCAGAAACTATCTCAACAAGATACCTTTAACTGGCATCAAGATATTAGTAATACTTCTGTTATTAGGAAGTTGCAAAAAAATTGAATATGTTTATGTAACTCCACCTAAAGAACCTATAAACTGTATATCAAAAATAAAAACTCCACTTGATATGGCAACCTGCCTTAATGAATATAAATTAAAATACTAAAAAAACGCCTTACCGATAAAGGGTAGGGCGTTTTTTTTGTTTTAAATCAATAGAGCAAATAAGCAATACGAACAAAGACTTCACTATCATTTGAAGCTACACAACATCCTTCATCACGAGTTAAAGATGTATGCACAATATATACTCTTTTTGTGTTCAAATCTTGCTGAACTGAAGATTTTAAGCCGTGTAATGAATTTTTATCAACCAAACTACAACTTGCATACCAACCATCAACAAATTTAGTTCCGTTAAATTCTTCAATGAAACTGTTAATTTCGGTTAAGTGTTTTCTTATATACCTTAAAGTTGCATAACTTGGAAGATTTGGTCTGATTTCTCCAAAGAAAGCTCTGTTATCCAAAAAATCTTTTACTTGATAAAGTTTAAAACTTTCATCAGGAGCATCAAAACGGATAATTTCTTTATTCAAAATAAAGCCTAAAGGCTCTCGTTTTTTTCTATCACTTTTGAGTGAACTGATAAATCCGTCAGTGTATACAACTTCAAACTTATAAGAGTTTTTCTTAAAAACAGCTTTAAAAGATTCCCAATAATCTTGATAAACAAGATAAACATAAGAAAGCTTATCAAAATCAAATTTTATTAAACCCATAACAATTAAATAAAAAAATAAATTAAATAGTACCAAAAAACTCCGACATCATAACTTCAAAAAAAATAAATTCAAACAAAAAAAACATTAAGCATCATTTTGGATATTTTCTTAAAACAAAAAAGCCTTGCATTTCTGCAAGGCTTACGTTGGTAGCGAAGGAGGGATTTGAACCCCCGACACAAGGATTATGATTCCTCTGCTCTAACCAACTGAGCTACTCCGCCATATCTGACAACGAAAACTTATTTACACATATTTTTTTAAAAAGTCAATAACAAAAATAAAAAAATGTGAATAAAAAAATCTGCTTAAAAATTTTTAACCATAATCCTACCTGTTAGTGCTCTAAAAACATTTAGATTTATTCTTATATCTGAAAAAAAATAGTAGATAATTAAAAAAAATAAGACTAGATTACCCTAAATTTAGCTAAAGGAAAATAAATGATACAAGATATGACCAAGGGTTCTCCCTTAAAACTTATACTACTTTTTTCTATACCAATCCTTATAGGGAATGTATTTCAACAACTTTATCACCTTGCTGATATATTTATAGTAGGGCGCTTATTAGGAGAAACCGCTCTTGCTGCAGTCGGTTCTTCAGCCCCTATATTTTTTACATTTTTAATCATAGCCTTTAGCTTTACCGGCGGATTAACTGCAATAACGGCCCAACGTTTTGGGGCAAAAGATTATGACGGATTAAGAAGTTCAGTTACTCACTCTATACGAGCAAGTTTTGTTTTAGGAGTAATATTAACGCTTACTTTAATTATAATTCTAAAACCGTTGTTGAAGTTGCTTAATGTTCCGGAATCAATTTTCAACGATTCTTATAATTTTATAATGATATTAGGCTTAAGCCTTATACTTATTATATTTTCAAACCTTTTATTTGGTTTTATACGAGCATTGGGTGACAGTAAAAGCCCTTTATACTTTTTAGTATTGACTACTTTTCTAAACATAATATTTAATTACGCTTTTATAAAATACTTAAAACTTGGTGTTATAGGTTCTGCACTAGGAACGTTTTTAGCAATTTTTATATCTGTCATACTTTGTTTGGTTTATATAAAAAGAAAATGA
>JAFYWO010000192.1 GCA_017557925.1 Alphaproteobacteria bacterium
CAAAAAATACAAAAAGACCCGCAGTTAAATATATTTCAAGAAGAGCTACCTTCATTAAAAGAAGTAAGAGAAGCCTCATGTTTTTGTGACTTATTGGATGATTTTCGTAAATCAATAGATCCTTATAATGATAATCAGGAAGAATTACCTGAAAAATCATACAGAAAAATTTATGAATATATAAATTATTATCGTCCACATATAGAACAACAAAATAACATAAATTTGGATTTGTTAGAAAAATCAGCTAAAAGACACTTAAGCGAACATAGGGAAAATATGCTTTTAGAAGAATATAACAAAGAGGCGCAAGATATTGTAAACTTAAGAAAATACTGTAAAAAGAACAAAAAACAAACATCACCAAGCTATAAACCTTATGAGGAACAGGCTCTTAATTTTTTCAGAAAAATTTTGAATAAAAAAGAAATACAAAAAACTAAACCAACAGTAAAAAAACTGGAAACTTATTCAAATATTATAAATGTTGTAGACTGTCTGCCTGAAGAAAAATATGGAAGAATAGCTAAATATAAGCTTAAAATCAGCATATATGCCAGTATTTCTGATATATGCGCATATTTAGGACCTTCATATTATTTAGCACGAAAAAATGCTAAACAAGAAATAGAAAAATTTCAAAATGCTATAGATAATGCCCTAAGATACGGAAAAAAGGGAAAAATCACACCTGAAGAACTAAGAAGAAAACGTCAGATGGAAGAATATTTATACAAATAAAATACCCCTAATTTTCATCAGGGGCATTTTATTGAAATATAATCTAAAATTATGCAGATTTACGACAAGGTCTTTCTTTTTTTTCGTTGTTTGTGTCAACGCTTTTAATATTCCAAATTTTATCTGCATATTCCTTAACAGAGCGGTCGCTTGAAAAATATCCAACTCTTGCAACGTTGTATATAGTCTTCTTAGCCCATTCTTCTTTGTTTAGATATTCTTTTTCTGCTTCTTTCATAGCTTTATTGAAAGCTTCTAAATCAGCTAAAACAAAGAAATAGTCTCTATTAAGCAATTCATCAAATATAGGTTTAAACAATGATGGCATATCTCTTTCGCAAAAAATATTGGAGTTGATAGCATTCAAAATACGTTTAACATATTCAGATTCTTCATAGATTTTTCTAGGATTATATGTAGGACGCATTTCTTGAATTTTGTCCTCTGTTAATCCGAACAAGAAGAAGTTTTCAGCTCCAACAGCTTCACGAATCTCAATATTGGCACCATCATAAGTTCCGACAGTCAAAGCTCCATTCAAAGCAAATTTCATATTACCTGTTCCTGAAGCTTCAAATCCAGCAGTAGAAATTTGTAAACTTACATCTGCAGCAGGAATCAATACTTCAGCAACAGAAACCTTATAATCTGGAATAAATACAACTTTCAAAGCTTCTCCAACCCTGTTGTCGTTGTTAACAACATTTGCAACATTATTGATTAACTTAATAACTAACTTTGCAAAAGTATAAGAAGGAGCAGCCTTTCCAGCAAAAATATATGTTTTAGGACATGTTGGTCTGATATTATCACGAACAATAGCCAAATACTCGCCAATAACCTGAAGAATTGCCATTAATTGACGTTTATATTCATGAATACGTTTTGCTTGCACCACAAACATAGAGTTTGTTGTAACAGCAACATTTGTGCGTTTAAATATTTCATGACGTAATAATTCTTTGTTACCCTTTTTTATCTTGATAAAGCGTTTAACGAATTCTTCGTCATTCGTAAAATCACTGATTTTTTCAAGCAACTCAAGGTTAGCAATCCAGTCTTTACCTATTTTATCAGAAATCAGATTCGCCAAACTTGTGTTAGCATGCAAAAGCCAACGACGAGGGGTAATGCCATTAGTAATATTGGTAAACTTTTCTGGCCATAAAGCATAAAATTCAGGAACTAAAGATGTTTTAATCAATTCAGAGTGAATTTTTGCCACACCATTAACAGAGAAAGAACCAACAATAGATAAATTAGCCATACGAATAATTTGGTTATCACCTTCACCAGAAACAATAGAAACAGTATTTAATCTAGGGTCATTTTCACCAAATTTCTCACGAGCAAATTCCATAAATCTTCTGTTAATTTCGTAAATAATTTGAAGATGACGAGGTAACATGTGTGAAAAATATTTTACCGGCCAAGTTTCTAACGCCTCAGGCAACAAAGTATGGTTTGTATATGCAAATACTTTTGTAACAATACTCCATGCAACGTCCCACTCTTGTCCATACACGTCTAACAATAATCTCATCATTTCAACAATAGCCAAAGCAGGATGTGTGTCGTTTAATTGAATACAAATCTCATTTGGCAATTTATCAAAATCATTACTTTTTTCCAAAAATCTTCTGAAAATATCTTGAATAGCACAAGAAACAAAGAAATATTGTTGAGATAATCTTAAAGCTTTACCGGATTCTATTGCATCAGAAGGATACAAAACTTTAGAAATGGATTCTGTTTTGATTTTATCTTCAACAGCTTCAATGTAGCCACCATTGTTAAAAATATCCAAATCAAATTCTTCATTGGTTTTAGCAGAAAATAATCTTAAATAGTTAACGGATTTACCATTATAACCGACAATAGGAAAGTCATAAGGAATACCATAAAGAGTGTGAGTATTAGCCCACACATAAGTATCTTTTCCGTTTGCATCTTTATAAGTTTCTACGTTACCAAACATAGGAACGATAGCCTGTCTTTCCGGTCTTGCTAGTTCCCACGGAGAAAAATCAGAAAACCAATTATCTGCTTGTTCAACTTGCCAACCGTTTTCAAATTTCTGTTTAAATAATCCAAATTGATAGTTGATACCATATCCAAATCCAGGCAATCCCAAAGAAGCCATAGAGTCTAAATAACAAGCAGCCAATCTTCCCAAGCCGCCATTGCCAAGCGCAGGGTCGTATTCTGTATCAAAAATTTCATCTAAAGAAAAATCAGGAAAATCATCAAGCTTAATATCTTTTAAAAGATTATATAAACCTAAATTATGTAGATTATTTTCTAAAGAACGGCCAATTAAATATTCAATAGAAAGATAATAAACCCTTTTTGCAGATTTTTCATTGTAACGAGAGATAGTGCTATACATCTCGTCCATAGCAAATTCTCTAACAGCCAAAGAAATAGCATATAAAGCCTCTTCTTTGGTTAATTCGCAAACTCTCTTACCTATAAAATACTTAATATAGTGTTCTATAGACAATTTTAATCTTGCTTTTTTTATCTCATCACTAATTTCTAAGTTGCTTTTTTTCAAAACACTTCTCCCTAAATTACATACTTTACTATTCACACAACTATACTAAAAATGTTTGAATTTTCGTTAATAATATAAGACTATTTAAAAAAATAAAAATGCCGGTTGGTAGTTTTTTAATAATTTAATGCTATAAAACACTAAGAAATTTAATTTTATTTTTAGAAGAAGAAGGGTTTAAAAATGAAAAAAATAGGGTTATTGACCGCACTATTGACAATATCATCTACATTATCGGCTAATGCTGATTCTTTAGAAACTGCATTAGCAAAAGCTTATGAATATAATCCAACACTAAAGTCCGCAAGAGCTTATGTTAGCGCTATAGATGAAAATGTGGCATTGGCTAAGTCTGGCTTTCGTCCTACCTTAACAATAGACGGAGGATATGGAGAAACAAATATTAGTTCCAATGCTAAAATAAATAATATTGAAGAAAAAGAAGTAGACGGCTATAAAGGCAATATATCAGCTACAGTTTCTCAACCGATATTTAGCGGTTTTAAAACCATAAACTCTGTTAGTTCAGCAAAAAGTTATGCTAAAGCAGCTAGAGCAAATCTTATGGAAGTAGAACAAAATGTTTTGCTTAGTGCTTCTATAGCATATTTGGATGTAATGAGAGATGGGGCTATTGTAAAACTACAAAAAAATAATGAAAATCTCTTAAAAAAAGAATTGGAAGAAACTCGTGAGCGTTTTAAAGTAGGAGAAGTAACTACTACTGATATATCACAAGCCGAGGCAAGTTTTGCTTCTGCACAATCACAACGTATTTCTGCCGAAGGAAATCTTGAAGCCTCAAAAGCGGTTTATGAGCAAATAATAGGAACATCACCAAAAGATATAAATAACCCAAAAGAAATAGAAAAACTTTTTCCCAAAAACATGGAAGAAGCTTTAAAATATGCTCAAAGCAATAACTATACTCTAACGGTTGCCAAGCAAACTCTAAAAGCAAAAAATTATGATGTGAAAATTAACAAAGGAGATCTCCTTCCTTCCGTAAATGCTTATGCTACTGCCGGAAGATTAAAAAACGAAAACTACATTTATGATAAAAATCCAACATCAGACAGTGTAGAAGTCGGTGTAAATTTCTCAATGCCGCTATATAATGCAGGTTCAAGTCGTGCAAAAATTCGCCAAAGCAAATACTATCAATGGCAAGCAAGAGAAGATTTAATGAAAGCAGAAGACAAGCTTCGTTCAGATATCACAAGTTATTGGGAATATTTAAGTGCAAACAAAGCAAAAATAGATTCGGTAAAAGCTCAAATAAAAGCTTATCAGGTTGCTCTTGATGGCGTAAGAGAAGAACAAGCTCTTGGAAATCGCACAGTCTTGGATGTATTGAATCAATATCAATATTTACTAAATTCAGAAGTAGAAGAAGTAACCACTCGCCATAACTATTATGTTTCAGGTTTAAGTCTGCTTCAAGCAATGGGCAAATTAACCGCAAAAGAGTTGAAATTAGATGTTGATTTATATGATGCATCTGCTAAATATAAAGAAACAAAGTCTAAATGGTTATCAACATCTGTTGATTAACGAAAAAAGGAAGATGCTAATGTTCAATACTAACAAAGAAGATGATTTAGCAAAAATTATCAGTCAAACATCATTTGATGCAAGAGCCAAAAAACAAAGAGAAAAATATTGTGTTCGTGATTATAGCGGAGATGTATTTGAACTCACATCAGATATGTTAGTAAAAGACCATTATTTTGATCCTAATGATAAAGACAGTTTGTCTGCAACAGCAGAGTGTATTTTAAGAAAATACGAAAAACTTCTTTCAATAAAATAGATAAAAGTGGGTTGACAGCCCACTTTTTTTAACAAACTTTTGCAATAGTTAATGTATCAACAGATAAAGCTCCTGCTTTCAATAAAACCTTTGCGCATTCATTTAAAGTTGCACCAGTTGTATAAACATCATCAATCAAAAGTATTCTTTTTCCTTTTATTTTATCTTTATCAATTACAACAAAAGCGCCTTTAACATTTTTTCTTCTTTTGTTTTTTCCCGTGCATTTAACCTGTGGAATTGTTTTTTTACACTTTTTAAGGCAATCAAATAAAACAGATATGTTTTTTCTTTTTGCTAATTCTTTAGCTAAAATTGCAGATTGATTATATTTTCTTTCAAAAACTCTCGTATAATGTAAAGGAATAGGCAAAATCAAATCCACTCCTTCTTCAAATATATCTTTTCCGGCAATTTCAAGCCAGTTAACAAGAAGGTTTTTACTTTCCAAGTGGTCTAAAAACTTAAAATCAAGTATTATTTTTTTTGAATATGTATCATACTCAACCATAGATCTTGATATTCTAAAAATATTTTTGTTTTTTGGGTTAAGGCAGTTCATACATAAAAAATTATTATCCTTAATTGTTTTGGCTAAAGGTGTTCCGCATTTATGGCAATAAGGCAGTGTAATAAAATTAATATTAGAAAAGCAATCTTTGCACAGACCATTGTCATTATTAATTACTTTTCCGCAAACTAAACACCTCGGAGGTAATATAAAATCAATAATATTTTTAAAAACACCAAGCATTATTTTAATAGCTCATACTTTAAGGCTTGAATACTATCAACAATAGTTATTCCTGCATTCTTAAATACTTCTCTTTTTTTGTATGTTTCAATTATTCCGTTGCAAATAATTTCAGATGCAATGCCATCAAAACGAGATAAAGCCGTAGGGTCATCAACCATTAGAGCAATAAACTTTTTCTTATTATCTAAACCGGCATATTTATAAGCTAAATCCAACTCATAATTTCCATCAATTCCGCCAATTAAAATAATTACATCTGTTTTTTCGTCATTATTGAATTTTTCAATAATTTCACCATATCCCGTTCCGACAATAAAATCATCTCCGAGACCGACAATAGTTGATTGCCCGATTCCTATTTTATTTAATTCCCAAACAACCTCATAAGTCAATGTAGATGATCTTGAGATTATACCAATATTTCCGGCTTTTTGAAAGCTATCCGGAAAAATACCTAAATATGCTTCGCTTGGAGTTATTACCCCCGGTGTGTTTGGTCCGATAAGTATAGTTTTTGATTTTAATAAGCGTTGCCTTATTTCCATCATATCAGCAATAGAGATACCTGAAGTAATCACTACAACAATATCAAGTTCGGCATCAATAGCTTCAATAATTGCTTTTTTTGCAGATTTTGCAGGAACAAATACAACAGAAACCGTTGCTTTTGTTTTTTCAACAGCTTCTTTAACTGTTTCAAACAATGGAACACCCAAATGAAAATCTTCTCTTTTATTAGGAACAACACCTGCAACAACTTTTGTTCCGTATTTCATAGCCCTTTGGATATGAAACGATGCTTGAGCACCTGTAATACCTTGCACTAATACTTTTGTTTTTTTATCAATCAAAATAGACATTAAAGGTCCTCCTCTATTGCCTTTTTTATCATATAAAGACCATTTTGTGTATCTTCTGCAATCAAAAGAGCTAAACCGGATTTTTCTAAAATTTCGGTTGCTTCATCTTTATTTGTTCCTTCAAATCTAACAACTAAAGGAATATTAAGCCCTAAATCGTTGGCAACGGTAATAATACCGTCTGCGATTAAATTACATCTCAAAAAACCACCCAAAATATTTATAAAAATTCCATCAACTTTGGGATTTGTCATAATAAGTTTTAAGCTTGCTGCTATTTTGTCTCTATCAACACCACCCTTTAAGTTCAAAAAACAAGCCGTGTCCATACCCAAATATTTTGCTTCATTCATTGTATTTATAGCAAGTCCGTCACCATTAACAATAATTCCGATACCGCTATTTAGTTCTTTGTATTGAAAACCATATTTTGATGCAATAAATTCTCTTTCCTCAATTTCAGCTTCATCAGCCATAACTTGTATATCTTTATGTTTATGAAGTGCATTCGGATCAAAACATATCTTTGCGTCTATAACCCAAATTTTACCTTCTTTATCAATTCCAATAGGGTTAATCTCAAGTAAAGAAGCATCATATTCATAAAATACATTTAACAGTCTGTTTGTAAAATCTTTAATTTCTTCAGTTGAAGCATTTGATTTCATAAAGTTTAATAACTCATTTGCTTGAGCAGTAGTAATTTTCCTGTTTGTTCCAATATTTAATTTGAAAATTTCTTCAGGATTCTCCTCTAAAACATTTATAAAGTAAGCCTTGTCTACATCAAAAACAGTAGAAGCAAATAACATGACAGAAGCTTTTACTCTATCAATAGCAATTCCTAAATAATATTTTTTGCAAGATTTTATATACTCTTCAACATATACTCGGCTGACCAAACGTCCTTTGGCACCGGTTTGGTTGGTAATAAGCATATTTTCTAACATATCATCAGCATTAGAATATACATCATCAATAGTTTTAGATAACCTTATACCACCTTTGTTGCCTGCCCTTTTATCTGAGAACCTCCCACCAAATCTGGAATCACTTTGAATTTGTGCCTTAACAATCCAAGGGCCGTTTTTATTTATTTTTTCAGCTGATATTTTAGCCTCATTAGGAGTATAAGCAACAAGCCCTTCAGGAACTCTTATCCCAAATTTCTTAAAAATTTTTTTTGCTTGATACTCGTGAATAATCATTCAGTTTCCTTTATTTTTTGTTCGGCATAATATTTAATTTTATCAACCATAGACAACATACCACTCCTTCTGTTAGGTGTAATATGTTCCCTTAAACCTATTTTATCAAAAATTTCCTCAACATCAATATCTAAAATCTCTTGTGCAGATTTATCTTTAAAAATTTCAAAAACAATAGCAATAATTCCTCTGACAATTATGGCATCACTATCACCTTCAAAATATATTTTATCATTTTCTAAATGAGGAATAATCCAAACTTGTGATTGGCAACCATCAATCTTCCATTCATCAATTTTTTTATCTTCACTCAAATGAGGTAACTCATTTCCCAACTCAATTAAATATTTATATTTATCCTCCCATCCGTCTAAAAAAGAAAAATCTTCAATTAGTGTATCAATTCTCATAATATTCTCCTTTTCTAAATCATTTCAAGCATCATTCTTGCTTCTTCGCTTAATCTTTCTAATGTCCAAGCCGGTTCCCAAACAACTTCAACCTCAACTTTTCCAACACCTTTAACAAGAGCAACAGCATCAGCAACTTGTTGAGGTAAAACTCCGGCAACAGGACACCCTGGAGCAGTTAAAGACATATCAATATGAATATCTGCGTTATCTTCATCTTGATTTATTTTGTAAATAAGACCTAAATCATAAACATTTATAGGGATTTCAGGGTCAAAAACTGTTTTAATAGCCTCAACAATATCAAGCATTTTTGCTTTTTCTGTACCTTTTTCAAGCATAATACCGGCATACGCCTTATATACAGGCAATTCATCGTCAATACTCATAGCTTCAAGTAATTGAATTTCTGTTTCATCTAATTCTTTTTCTTTAGTATCATCAGCCATCTTATTATTTTCTTCTTAAATAAAAAAACTTTTTGCCTTTTGTAATGTTTTAACAAAAATGTCAACATCTTCTTTTATGCTATATATACCAAGAGAAGCTCTTGTCAATGAATTATATCCGAGTTTATTGACTAAAGGTTCTGCACAAAAGTGTCCGGTTCTAACCCCTACACCTTCTTTACCTAAAACAAAGGCTAAATCTTGAGGATGAATACCATCTATTGCAAAAGAAAAAAC
>JAFYWO010000018.1 GCA_017557925.1 Alphaproteobacteria bacterium
AGTTCTGCAATGCGGGCACCAACTTCCATGTGAATGGAACGATGGTATTCTTCTTCTAAAGAAACCGGAGATGCTCCCACACCTTTTTGTTCTACATCTATTTGGTGTTGGCGCTCGTGAATGATGAGCAGTTCTTCGTGAGGTTTGTAGCTTTTATAGCCAAAACTATCCATAGACATATCTGCTTTTATGATACGAATTTCTCCGCCGTTTTGTCCGGTATAATAACCGTGTGTACCTTGCATAAATTTTATGCTGTCGTTTCTTAATTTTATGGTGGTGGTGTATTGATTATCTTTGTTTGGGGTATGTGATATTTCTGTTTTTTGTGGTTCAATATCTTTTGTGGGATGAGAAGTTGCTTCAGCCATACCGGAAGAACTTAGCCCGATACTTAAGGCAAGTGCTTTAAGAAAAGTGTTAGCAGTTGAGTTAGTATTTTCTTTTTCAGATTTTGCCATAATTTCACCTCTATTTTTTTTAGTTTATCACGATTTTGGGGAATTTGCAATAAAAAAACATAAGAGAATAAAGGTAGTTTTTTACTTGTTATAAGTTGGTGTTTCTTGTTTATTCTTTTTGCCATCACAAGGTGTGAATGTTCTGTAGTTAGCCACAAGGGGTTAGACGTTAAGAATAAGCTTGATTGTTTTTTTTAGTGGATTGCCTGCCTTTGGTTCGCAATGACGGGGTTAGGATGGTTTGTTGTATACTGGATTGCCTGCCTTTGGTTCGCAATGATGTGTGGGTGTGAGTGTGTGGCAAAATGGCAAGTAAGTGCGGTGTGTCTAATGTGGAGCTTTCTTTCTATCGTCTGGTTTCTAGAAAGGTGTGCGGTGGTAACAAATATTTATAAACTTTTTTATGTGGTGCAAAATTATAGAAATTGTAAAATAAAATGCTTGAAAGAAATATTTTTTTGAGCTATTATTTGCCCGACTTTAAAAATATAACAAATTGTAATTACAAAATTATTTTATGTGAAACAAGACGATGATGCTATACCCTTGAAAACGCTAGTTTTTTAAGGGAGATTTTGACTCTTGTAATGTGAATTAAAATTTAAATTTTACTTTAACCTTCTGCGAACGGGGTTGAGAAGTTTTGGAGAATCGTCAAAAAGACGGAGAATCTGAAAATTATCATAAGAATTGTCGCAGAATCTAACCAGAAGGATTAAAAACATGAAAGTATCTTATACGAGCAAAAAACGTGTAAGAAAGAATTTTGGGCGAATTGATGCTTGTATTGATATGCCCAGTCTGTTAGAGGTTCAAACCGGTTCATATAACAGCTTTATCAACAACGTTGATATGTATGGCAATCATTGTGAATTTGGTTTGGAAGAGGTATTTAAATCTATTTTCCCTATTCGTGACTTTGCAGGAAATGGTATGTTGGAGTTTGTTAAATACGAACTTGCGCAACCTAAATATGATATGGAAGAATGCATTAAACGTGACCTTACATACGCTGCTCCTGTTAAGGCAACACTTCGTTTGGTAGTGTTTGATGTGGATGAAGATACAGGTGCTAAATCTGTTCATGACGTAAAAGAGCAAGATGTATTTATGGGTGATATTCCTTTGATGACACCTAACGGAACTTTTATCGTGAACGGAACAGAACGTGTAGTTGTTTCTCAAATGCACAGAAGTCCAGGCGTGTTCTTTGACCACGACAAGGGTAAAACAATGGCTAACGGTGAGTTCTTGTTTGCTGCAAGAATTATTCCTTACCGTGGTTCTTGGTTAGATTTTGAGTTTGATTCTAAAGATTTAGTATATGCTCGTATTGATAGACGTCGTAAATTGCCTGTTACAACAATATTCTATTCTTTATATTCTAAAGAAACAGAAGAACAATTTGCAAAAGCTAAAGAAGAAGGAAGAAAATTAGAGCCATCCGAAATTAAAGGTATGGATAAAGAAGAAATTTTAGCTTATTTCTACGAAACATATACAGTTGAGAAAGAGAAAAAAGGCTGGAAAGTTGAATTTGATGCTCAAAAGATGAAGGGTGTTAAATTTGAATATGATTTAGTAGATGCAAACACAGGTAAAGTTGTTTTAGAAAAAGATAAGAAGATTACTCCGAGAAAAGCTAAAGAGTTGGTTGAAAAGGGCTTAACTCATTTCTTGGTTAAAAATAACTATATGCTTGGCAAATACTTAGCTAAGGCTATTGTTCTTTCTAAAACAGGTGAAGTTCTTGCTGATGCCGGTGATGAGATAACAGAAGAATTGTTAGCTGCTATTGATGATAGCAAAGTTAAGTCTTTTGAACTTCTTTATATTGACAACGTGAACGTTGGTCCTTATATCCGCAATACTTTGATGCAAGACAGAAATACAAACCGTGAAGAAGCTTTGGGTGATATTTACAAAGTTATGCGTCCGGGCGAGCCTGTTACATTAGAAGCAAGTGAAGCTATATTTAAAAACTTGTTCTTTGATGAAGAAAGATATGACTTGTCTTCTGTTGGTCGTGTTAAGATGAATTCTGCATTAGATATTTCTTATGAAGATGCTCCAGATACTTGCCATATTTTGAGAAAAGACGACATTTTGCGTGTTGTAAAACATATGGTGGAATTAAAAGACGGTAAAGGTGTTGTTGACGATATTGACCACTTGGGTAACCGTCGTGTTCGTTCTGTAGGTGAATTGATGGAAAACCAATACAGAATGGGGCTAGCTCGTATGGAAAGAGCTATCAAAGAAAAAATGAGCTCTGAAATTTTGAACAACGTAAAACCACAAGATTTAGTAAACTCTAAACCTATTGCAGCGGTTATTCGTGAGTTTTTCGGTTCTTCACAATTATCACAATTTATGGATCAAAATAACCCATTGAGTGAAGTTACACATAAACGTCGTTTATCTGCATTAGGACCTGGCGGTTTGAGCCGTGACAGAGCAGGTTTTGAAGTGCGTGACGTGCATCCTACTCTCTATGGTAGAATTTGTCCGATTGAAACTCCTGTAGGTCCAAACATTGGTTTGATTAACGCATTATCTTCTTATGCTCGCATTAACAAATACGGCTTTATTGAATGTCCTTATCGTAAAGTTGTTGATGGTGTTGTGACATCTGATGTGGTTTATTTGTCTGCTGACGAAGAATCCAGATATGTTATGGCTGAGGCAAATGCTGAAGTAACAGACGAAGGAAAATTTGTTAAAGACTTGATTACATGTCGTAAGGCCGGTGAAGTTATTTTTGCTAAACCTGAAGAAATTAACTTTATTGACGTATCTCCAAAACAATTAGTGTCAGTTGCAGCTGCGTTAATTCCTTTCTTGGAAAATGACGACGCTAACCGTGCACTTATGGGATCAAACATGCAACGTCAAGGTGTGCCTTTACTTCGTTCTGAAGCTCCTTTGGTTGGTACCGGTATTGAAGCAACAGTTGCTAAAGACAGCGGTGCTACATTGGTGGCAAAATATGATGGTGAAGTTGTAGCTGTAGACGCTAACCGTATTGTGATTAGAACAGAAGCAACAGAAAATGTTGTTGATATGGGTGTAGAAATTTACAGACTTTCTAAATTCCGTCGTTCAAACGCAAATACTTGTATCAACCAAGTTCCATTGGTAAAAGTAGGTGATAAAATTAAAGCCGGCGATATTATTGCTGATGGTCCTTGTACAGATATGGGTGAGTTAGCGTTGGGTAAAAACGTTCTTGTTGCATTTATGCCTTGGAACGGTTTGAACTACGAAGATGCTATTCTGTTGTCTGAAAGAGTTTCTCGTGATGATG
>JAFYWO010000019.1 GCA_017557925.1 Alphaproteobacteria bacterium
AAGAATCTTCTATTGAAATAGATAATATTTTATCCGGATATGAAAGACAGATTGAAATTTATTCTAAAATTGAAAAAAGTATTATGCCTTTTGAACCAAGTGTTTTAAAAATTGATAAAGATAATTTGGGAAAATTGTCAAAATCTATTTATAAAACCTTTAATGAACATGGTATTTTGGTGGAACAATATTTTGCAAATCACGATATGTTTGACCTTTGGGAAGAATATTTGAAGGGTAATCATATGGTATTTACAAATGCTTTGAAGAAATCTTTGTCTCGTAAACATTTGTTGGCAATAAGAAAAGCTTTTGATGATAATACCGAATTTCATAATGTTGTTATAAAATTCTTGTTTGCAATGGAGGGATTGATTAAAGAATTAACCAGTCCAAAACAAATGACTAAAAATGAAATATTGAATTTTGCGGTAAACAGTTCTCTTGATAAGATTTATTTTACTCTTATTAAGGCATTAAATAGTGCGGAATAAAATAATGGCCGGAAAATTTCTTGATTTTAAAACTAATGTTTTTTTGGCTCCTATGGCTGGAATTACTGATTATCCTTTGAGAAAATTGGTTAACGAAAAAGGAGTTGTTAATCTTTATTCAGAGATGGTTGCTGTTAATGCCATAAACAGAAAAAACCCAAAAACCTATAGGATTGCTGATGTCAGCAAGGAAAATTATCCTGTTATTGTGCAATTAGTCGGAAACGATCCTCTTTTATTTGCTGATGCTGCAAAGTTGGTGGCTGATTTGGGTGCTTATTCTATTGATATAAATATGGGGTGCCCTGTAAAAAAAATTGTTGGAAATAATTCCGGTTCTGCATTGATGAAAGATTTAGCGCTTGCTTCTAAAATTATTACAGAAACTGTAAAATCTACAAATTTGAAAGTATCTGTTAAATTTAGAAAAGGCTGGGATAATAATTCTGTTAACGCTGTTGAATTTGCAAAAATGTGCGAGGATAGCGGAGCTTCTTTTATTGCCATACACGGAAGAACTCGTGCTCAAGGTTATAGCGGAGAAGCTGATTGGAATATTATTAGAGAAGTAAAAGAAAGTGTAAATATTCCTGTTATAGGCAATGGAGATATTAATTCTGTTTATGATGCCCAAAAAATGATTGAAGAAACAAACGTTGATGGTGTTATGGTTGGAAGGGGCGCTCTTGGTAATCCGTGGTTTTTAGGGCAAATACATAATTATATAAACCTGAAAGAAGAACCTAGAGCTATATCTCCTATTGAATTAAAAGATGCCTTGTTACAACAGCTAAACGATATGGTGTATTTTTATGGCAAGGAAATGGCTGTTTCTATTTCTCGTAAATATGTATGCTGGTATTCTAAAAACTTGCGTGATGCTAAAAAATTTCGTGAAACATATACAAAAATTTATGATTATGATTTGGCGGTTAAAGCTATTGAAGATTATTTTGAAAAACAAGAGGAGACTGTTTCTTTATGAAAATTATAATTGGTGGAGCAGGAAATGTGGGTAGAAGTATTGTTGACTATTTATCACAAGCCAGCAATGAGATTATTGTAGTTGATATAAACAAAGAAAAACTTGATAACATTCAAAAAGAATTTGATGTTCAAACAATGTTGGGTTCTATATCTCACCCCGGCATTCAAGAGAAAATCGGCACTAAAAATGCAAACATTTTAATTGCTGTTACTGACAATGATGAGGTAAATTTAATTGCCTGCCAGGTGGCACATACATTGTTTCAAGTTCCTAAAAAAATTGCTCGTGTAGAATCTGAATATTTCTTAAATCCTTTATGGAATACTCTTTATAGTGATAAGAATTTACCTGTTGATTTAGTTATATCTCCTGATATTGAAATTGCAAAATATATTCTTAATTTATTGGAAGTTCCTGGAACAAGCGCTGTTTTTCCTTTAGTTGACGGTGAATTATATTTACTTGGAATAAAATGTTTAAAAAACTGCCCTTTACTAAATACAGAAGTAAAAGAAATAAAAAAATATTACAATAGCCATATTATCTATATTGTAAGAGAAAATAAGTTCTTTTTTGCCCGTCCTTATGAAACGATACATATTGATGATGAAATTTTTATTTTGGTAGAAAAAGATAGAATTTTTGATACTTTACACGATTTTGGACAATCTACTAAATCTACGGAAAATTTGGTTATTTTCGGAGGAAATTCTATTTCTTATTATATGGCAAGTATTTTAGAAAAAGATGACACTGTTGCAAACTGTAAAATAATTGAAAACGATACTAAAGTTGCTCAAGATTTGGCAGAAAGTTTAAATGATGTTCAAATCATAAAAGGCGAAATGATGAGCGATGTTATTTTAGATGAGGCGGAAATTAGAAATGCAGATATTTCTGTTGCAGTAACAGATAATGATAAAGATAATTTGCTTGCATCTATGGTTGCAAAAAAAAGTGGTGTGCATTATACATTATCTTTAATAAACTCCAGAACTTTTGACAATTTGATTGAAGAAACTAACGAAAATGTAATTATTGAGCGCTCACAAGTAACTACATCAGCAATGTTACAAGATTTAAGGAAAGCAAAAATTAATAATGCTTATTGTCTAAAAAGAGGAATGGGAGAAGTTTGGGAAGTAAGAATTGATAAAGACAGTATGAATTCCGGAAAAACTGTTGATGAGTTAGATTTGCCTGAAAAAAGTAAGATTGGAGCAATTTATAGAGAAAAGGAAATTATTTATCCTAAAATTAATGATGTAATAGAAGAAGGCGATATTTTAGTGGTATTTGTTTCTCCTCAGGCAATGACGAAAACAGAAGAAATTTTTAGAATCTAAACAAAACAAATATATTCTTCTAAAATAGAATCTAAAAAAAATATTGATTTTATTTGATAATATTATATACTGAGGACAACTATATAATCTTATGTAACACAAAATTATTATTTATGAAACACGCACTACTTTTTGTAATAGCTATGATGCTATTTACTGGTTGTGATTGGAGAAAAGCTCCAAACATTGTAGATTTTAGTAAGATTGAATTAGACAGCAATAACAATTTTGTTTGTCTGATTAACAACGAATTGGTTAAAGTAGATAGCGTTCTACTATCGGACCAAACTAAAAGAATCTACGCTCCGCCTTATGTAGGTGAAGATGTTACTTGTTTTTCTTTTAGATTCGGCAACCTAGAGTTCTATGATGGAAAAGCAACACCGGATGAAATAAAAGAAGTTTATTTTATCGGAGATAATTTGAGTTCTGATTTAAACTTTGCTGTTTTTACAATAGCATTTGTTATTTTTTACGCGATTTACTCTGCTATGAAAGAAAAAGAAGAGGAGCGTGAATACGAAGAAAGTATTAAATCACAACAAAATTCTAAAGATTGAAAAAAAGCCACTGTTATAGTGGCTTTTTTTTATGATAAAATGATACTTTTAATTAGTTTGCATATCAAATTATTGATAAAGTTTCTCTCTGCTATATCGCACAGGCACACATAATCTTTCTTAACAGCGTTATTCCGCTATCCTCAAATCTTCACTCAGGATTCAAAACCCTACTTACACAAAAAAAGACTACCTTACGGTAGTCTTTCAAATTGGTGGGCGTTGAGGGATTCGAACTCCCGACCCTCTCGGTGTAAACGAGATGCTCTAACCAGCTGAGCTAAACGCCCATCTCATCAACAAGAGAATTTATATATGATATTTTTTTATTATGCAAGAAAAAAATGCAAAAAAAATAAACTTTTTTTATTTATTTATTAGTTTCAACAAGTTAGACTGATACATTTTTAAAAATTTATGTTATTATTTGGGGAAAATATAAAAAAAATAGCAGACCCGGCAGAGGTCTGCTTATATATACTAAAACTCAAGAAGAATTAGTTTACTGCATCTTGAAGAGTTTTACCAGCTTTAAATTTAGGCTGTTTACGAGCTTCAATCTTAATTGTTTCGCCTGTGCGTGGATTACGACCAGTTGTTGCAGCACGATTTGATACAGCAAATGTTCCAAAGCCAACGAGACGAACTTCATCACCACTCTTAAGAGCTGTTGTGATAGAAGAAATAAATGCATCTAAAGCCTTACCTGCGTCTGCTTTTGTAAGACCTGCTTCACTAGCGATACTAGCAATAAGTTCATTTTTATTCACTGGAGGACTCCTCTTAAAAAATTAAAACACTATGAACTTTGTTCACAATTAAATTTGAGGTGTTTTTTTGTTTAATTTCAAATAAAAAAAAAGGTTATAAACAGAAAAACACTATAAAACCATAAGAAATCCGCCATTTAGAAAATATTTTTCTGACTTTTAAAAAAAAACCATAAAAAAACGCCCTTTACGGGCGAATCTGTTTAGCAGACAACATTCTTTGCAAGACCTCCCAATGAGGTTTCTTTATAGTCACTGTTTAATTGAATTCCTGTTTCATACATTGTTTTTATGATGCTATCAAGACTTACTTTATATTGACCTGTTCCACGAACAGATAAACGACTTGCATTTACTGCTTTTATGGCAGCCATAGCATTACGCTCTATACAAGGAATTTGAACTAAACCTTTAATTGGGTCACAAGTAAGACCAAGATTGTGCTCCATTCCTATTTCTGCAGCATTTTCTATTTGGTTGATATTGCCACCAATTACAGCTGTTAATGCTCCGGCTGCCATTGAACAAGCAACTCCAACCTCTCCCTGACAACCTACTTCAGCGCCTGAAATTGAAGCATTACTACGATATAAACAACAAATTGCTGCTGCTGTTGTAATAAATGTTATATCAGCCTCTAAATCATTATATGCTTTTTTGTGTGCAAATCGTTGATAATATCTGATTACTGCAGGAATTATACCGGCAGACCCCATTGTTGGGGCTGTTATAATTTTTCCGCCTGCTGCATTTTCTTCTGCTACTGCAAATGCCCACAAGTTTACCCAATCCAGAATGTATAATGCGTCATCTACATTGTTTTCAAAACGTTGTTGTAAATTACGATACATTGAGGGGGCTTTTCGTTGCAATTTAATACTACCCGGGAGGACACCATCTGTTTTTACACCTTTATCAATATTATCTTGCATTATTTCTACTATTTTTCGGATATATGATATGGTTTCTTCTTTTGATTGAATAGAATATTCATTTGCCAGCACAACATCTCTTATTGTCATATTGTTAGTTTCACATATTTCTCGCAATTCTTGGAAACTTGAAAATTGGTATGGAACATCTAATGGTTTACGCTCATTTTTTTGTGACATTTCATCTATGCGTGCTATTGTTCCTCCACCAATTGAGAAATATGTTTCTTCCAAAACTATTTCATCTGATGAATTATAAGCAACAAACTTCATTCCATTTGAATGTTCTTTTAAGAATGTATTTTTTTCTAAAATGAAATTTTTATCCATATCAAACGGTATACTTTGTTTGCCATCAAGTAACAGCTCCCTTTGATTTATTATCTTTTCTATATAGTTTTGGGTTAGGTCTATTTTATCAGCCTCAAAACCGAGAAGCCCATACACTATAGCATTTAGCGTTCCGTGCCCTATTCCGGTTAGCGCTAATGAACCATACAAGTATACATCAACTTTTGATATTTTATTTATGTTTGTTGATAAGTTACGAACAAATCTGTTTGCTGCTTTCATTGGGCCTACAGTATGAGAACTTGATGGGCCAATACCTATTGCAAATATTTCTGCAAGACTATAATACATTTTGAATCCTATATAAAATTTACTGTCCTATGATGTATATAACAAAGCAATTAAAAGTAAATAAATATTTTAATAAAAAAGAAAAAAGAGTCATCCAAACGGGAATGACTCTTTTAATCAACTTAAGTTAGCGAACGTGCTGCTTCAATTCTTCAGGATAATACTCCTTCAGATAAGAAACAGCTGTGGATAATCCACATGGGGTGTGTTTGTTCTTGCTTGTAAACAAAGTTACAAACTTTTCGTCAGCCATAAGATGTTCCCAAGTGTCATCAACAATACCTGTTTCCTTGCAGGTAATTGTAGTCTTGAACTCAGCAATGTTGACATGACAGAGATTGTCCACACGATGGCTCTTCTTGACGAGTTCTTCTGATGAAATTCCTGTCAGCTTCTCGTAAAGATGATAAGGAATTTCCGCCTTGTTCTTTACAGCCGGGAAGATTTCTTCCAAATACTTGTCAAGAGTTGTGTCCTCTATGTGGTCAAAGTACAAATCTCCCTGGCGATAGCTTGATTCGTTGTGGAAATCAAAGTATCCGAAAAGGTCATGCCCCTTTCGGCTCGCCTCAAAACACATAATAAGGAACAATTCCTCAACAAAATAGCGATTTGTCTTAATAATCTCCTCAGTTGACACACCATGAACAGTGCGATGAACAAGAGATGTATGCGACATAATCAAAGACAAACAAGCTTCCTTGAAGCTTACACCCAGAAGTGCCTGTTGCTTTTCAATGCACTTCTTGAAAAAATAGTTAAAGATAACCTTTTTCATACATATTTATAATTAAAGTAATTTTTTTTGTATTACCATTATGCCTTTTTTTTGTCTTTTGTCAAGTTTTTAATTTAAAATAAATAATTTATTACTTATCATATCGTATTATTTAAAAAAAAAGAATTGGAGTAATTATATGGAGCCATTCCCTAAAAGATTTAGTAAACTTTTGAAAATCTATATCGGTATATTTAAATTCCAAATTTTTGGGGCTTTATTTTTGACAATATTAGGTATTGGATTTGAAAATCTTAATATAAGATTTTTTGCTGATATCATTGGAACACTAAAAGATGGTAACAGTAAAAACTGTAGTGAAGTTCTTAAGTTTGTTTATCTTTTGATTGCTTCTTCTATTGGGATGATATTTTTTAATAATTATGCAAAATACTTTTTTGAAGTAAAATTTATTATTCCGTGCAAAATTTTGTTAGAAAAAAATTTATTTTCTTATCTTTTGGGACACAGTTACAGATTTATTACCAACAAGCAATCCGGTATGCTTATAACTTATAAAAATCAAGTAAAGAGTTTGCCGGAAATGATTAATTCTTTTATGTGGGATATAAGAGCTATTATTGATATTGTTATAAAAATCACTTTGCTTACGGTGGTTTCTCCCGTTATCGGTATCAGTTATTTTATTTTGTGTATTGCTATCATATTCCCAGGTAAATTATTTACTAAAAACTTAAAAAAAGCAGGCTCTTTAAAAAGTAAAGCCTCTGCTCTTGTAAACGGTAGAATTTTGGATACTGTAAATAATATTGGTTTGGTTAAAGAATTTGCTAATGTAGATTATGAAAAAAAGTCGTTTATAACGTTATTAAAACAAGAATTTGATTTAAATGTTAAATCTGTCAAACTGTTCTTTTTGCAATTTTCGGCTGTTGGAGTATCTACTTCTTTGGCTTCTTTTATTTTGCTCCTGTTATCTGTTTTTTACTGGAAAAAAGGTAAAATCTCAACGGCAGATATTACTTTTGTAGTTATGACCATATTGCACGGGCTTAATTGGTTTGGTATGATTTTTGACGGAGTTCAAAGATTTACAGAGAATATATTTAAGATTGAAAAAGGACTTGAGGTTTTTAGTGAACCTCACGAAATTGTTGATAAAGAAAACGCAAAAGTCTTAAAAGCTAAAAACGGAAAAATAGAATTTAAAAATATATCATTTACTTATAAAAAAAAGAAAAAACCTGTGTTTAGTAATTTTAGTTTAACAATTAGAGAAAAAGAAAAAGTGGGCATTGTTGGGGAAAGCGGATGCGGAAAAACAACACTTATTAACTTATTGCAAAGAGCTTTTGAGCTAGATAGCGGAAGTATTTTAATTGATGAAATAAATATAAAAGATGTTACACAAGAAAGTCTACATAAAAGTATCAGTATTATTCCCCAAGATACTGTCATGTTTAATCGCAATATCTACCAAAATATTACTTTCGGAACCAATATCAAAGACATAAAAAAAGTGAGAAAAGCCTCAAAAAAAGCATTTGCTGATGATTTTATTATGGAAAAAGATAACGGATACAACAGTTATGCTGGTGATAGAGGATGTAAATTATCAGGAGGTGAAAGACAACGTATTGCAATTGCCAGAGCAATACTTAGAGATGCGCCTATTTTAATTTTGGATGAAGCAACATCTTCACTTGATAGCATATCTGAAAAACTCATAAACAACGCAATAGAAAATATCATTAACAATCAAACTGTTATTGCTGTTGCGCACAGATTATCAACTTTAAAAAATATGGATAGAATTATTGTTCTTGATAAGGGGGCGATTGTTGAAGAAGGAAAATTTGACGAATTATTAGAAAAAAAGGGTAAATTTTATGATCTTTATCAAGTAGGATTAAAAAAGGAAGGAAGTAAAAATGTTTGATATAAAATATGAAGACTTAATAAAAGCAAATACTTCTTCAGCTTTAAAATTCTATTGGGATTGCGCTAAAGGCTTTAGACTTTTTTTGTTTTTTGATATCTTTTATTCTTTTTTAAATAGTTTATTAAAAGTACTGAGTATTGTTGTTTTTTCTAATTTAATCGGGTATTTTTCTTCGGTTTCTCGTGATGATTTTGATAATTTTAAAGCTTTATATTATGTTTTTTTAGTTTTAGTTATCTTTTGTTCAATTAACGGTGTCAGGTTTATCAGAGAAAGTATCTCTGAAAAAACTCGTTCTATGTTAAGTTGGAGAGCTCGTATATTTGCTTTTGAATATGTTAGTAAATATTCGTTATCACATGTAAAAGAGCAAAAAGCAGGTGTAATTGCTCAACGTATTAGAGCAATTGGAGAAAATATTTATTTTTTAACATTTAGCTTTGCAAGATTGTCATCTTGTCTTTTTTTGATAGCTATTCCAATAATTTTTATTGGAAATAAAAATGTATCTTTTATGCTTATTGTATTTGTATTGGGAATATTTTCAGCCTTATTTTCATTTATTATATCTAAAAATACGGCAAAACTTTATAAGCGAACAGAAGAAAAAGAAGCAAAATTTAACGGATATGTTGCAGATAGCCTTACAAATATTTTATTGATTAAAACTTTTGGTGAAGAAAAATCTGAAGAAAAAAAGTTAAATATGGAATTAAAAGCACTCAAGGCATATAAAAATAAAACTGTTTGGACTGAAAATATTATTTTTGCCCTCCAACAAACTTTTCTTGCTTTTTTTAGAATAATTACTGTTGTTTTGGCTCTCTATCTTTGGAGAGAAAATAAAATTAAGATAGCAGATGTCATAACATTATTATTGCTTGTTAATGATGTTATTCCTGTGTTTTCACGATTTATGTTTGATATTACTAATACGAGAAGTAATATTGCAAAATTATCTGATTCTCTTAAAATTATGCAAGTTCCTCTAGAAATAGTTGATAATATTGATGCTAAAAAACTTATGGTAAAAAATGGAGAGATTGAATTTAAGAATATAAGTTTTGGATATAATGCAGATAAACTTATTTTTGATAAATTCAATTTAAAAATAAAACCTAAAGAAAAAATTGGAATTGTTGGAAAATCAGGTGGCGGAAAATCTACTTTAATATCCTTATTGCAGAGAAATTATGATTTAAATGATGGTAGTATTTTGATAGACGGTGAAGATATATCAACGGTTACGCTTTCCAGTTTGAAAAAAAATATTACAGTTATAGGGCAAGATAGCGCATTATTTCATAGGTCTATAAAAAAGAATATAGCATATTCTAATCCTAATTCTTCAATGAAAAATATTATTGTTTCATCTAAATTGGCTTGTGCAGATGACTTTATTTGCGAAACTCCCTATGGTTATAATACTATTACCGGAGAACGTGGCATAAAACTTTCAGGAGGACAAAGGCAACGAATTGCTATTGCCAGAGCTATTTTGAAAAATTCAACTATTTTAATTTTAGATGAGGTTACTTCTGCTCTTGATAATAAAACTGAAAATGATGTTATAGAAACTCTTAATAATCTTATGAAAAATAAAACGGTAATTACTATTGCTCATAGACTTTCTACATTAAAAAACATGGATAGAATTATTGTTATTGATAAAGGTAAAATCGTTGAAGATGGTCATCCTTTAAAATTACTTAGCAAAGAGGGAGAATTTCAAAAATTTTGGAAGTTGCAAAAATAAAAATTAGAAGAAATATTTTATTATTTAAATTGGCAAGTTTTTTTGATGGATTATGGCATTGTCTCCTTTAGCTATCATTTATTTTGACAAATAACAAGTTCTTATACTATAGCTATGTTTTTTCTGTATCTAATATCTTACAGAGCATTTTAGAAATTCCGACAGGTATTATTTCTGATAGACTAGAACGTAAATACACGCTTTGCGCATCTTCTTTTGTTTTGTTATATGTTTTATACTGTATGCATTAGTAGGTAGTTATGTTTCTATTTTATATCTTATTACTGGTTCTTTATTTTGGGGAATGGCTATGCTCTTTGTTCAGGAGCAAACGAAACAATGATGTATGAAACTATGAAACAGTTGAAAAAAAGCACAAAATACGACATTGTGTTTTCTCAGACAGTTATGTTTTCGCAATGAGCCTTGCTGTGGAAGCTATCATCGGTGCAATAGTATCATATTTCTATTTATTAAATGTTTTGGCTTGGATTTGTGTTATTCCTATGGTTATACATTTTTTTATATTAAATCTGATAGAGTATGAAAACACAAGAAAAACTACATTTAATCATTTTGATGAAGCTATAAAGAAAATTAAAAATAATAAAAAATTACAAAAAATCTCTTTATTACAAATTTTTGACAGATGCTCCAGTTATTCAAGTCATAGCAATGTAATAAATATAATATATTTCAGAATATAGCTTTAAAATATAGAATCAAAAATAAAAGAATTTAGATTATAAGAACAAATCCAAAGGTAATTTGTATTATATTTATATATAAAATTACTCATTACAAATAAAAAAAATGTCCTAAAAATAGGACATTCAAGGAGGAGGAGAAAGGGTATTTATAAACAGTAATTAGAAGAACTGGCAGCTACCTACTCTCCCGCGCCTTAAGACGAAGTACCATGGGCGTTGAAGGGTTTAACGACCGAGTTCGGAATGGGATCGGGTGGGACACCTTCGCTATTACCACCA
>JAFYWO010000020.1 GCA_017557925.1 Alphaproteobacteria bacterium
ATGATGCTGTTTAGGGCTTTGGTATCCGGTTTGAAATTATATATATATATATTGTCATTTATATATGAAGGAGTGGTTTGGTATTGTAAAACTGTTGCAGGATTGAAGCCGGGAACAAATGATATATCCAACAAGTCATCGCTTTTTTTGGTAAATGGTGTATGGTAGAATTTAGGGCGCATTTTGAGATAACCGGAATTTACTATGGTATATTTTTTATTTGTGTTGAAGTCTTCAAATTGTTCGTATGTGTTGATTATGCGTTTGTAGATTTTTAGTTCTGTTTCGTAGCCGAGTTTCCAAACTTTTTGTGCTTCAAATAAAAGATTTGAGCTTGTCAGTATACAAAAGACGGCTAATGTGGTTGATAGGTTTTTTATTAGTAAATTACTTGTTTTAAGTGTGAAAGCGAACATTGCCGAATATAGATACATTAAGCCATAAAAATCTATGCGTGGTGCAAATTCTGTTTCTTTTTGTGAGGTGGATAGAAATAATGTTATAAGCGGTGAGTAGAAAATAGCTATAAACAGTAATGTTTTTAATGTATTTGAACTTAAAAATGAAAAAATGTCATTTAAATAAATATAGGAGGGTAATTTTTTGTTTTTTAACGGAAGAATAAGGGAAGTTATGGCAAGTATGGTTATGCCTAGTGTAAGAGTTTTATATTCTTTGGTGATAAATGGTAGAGTTATGTGAAATTGTCTGAATAAATCTTTGGTAATAAGAAGAAATTTTGAAAAATATTGTGATACGGGGATGGTTTGGAGATTGTAGTAATTTGTATTTATTTCTTTAATATATGTAAGGTATTGTAAACATAATTTATAGAAGATAACTCCTAATCCAAAGTTAATTATTGTATAGGAATATTCTTTTATGAGTTGGGAAAAGGAGGTTTTTGTATAGTATACATCTATAAACATTCTGGTTGCAAGAGCTGTTGCAAATAGGTTAATGACCGGAGGGTAACCGCCTAAGGAAATAGTTATGAGAAGTGAGGATATTAAGGTTTTGGTAAGACTGAAGTTTTTTTCGTTAGATGATATTATAAGTGAGGCTATTATCAGGGCATTCCAACTCAGGCAGGGAATGGTTATAAAAGCAAAATACATAAATGCAAGTATAAAAGGTGTTATTGTGCTAAAAAGTGAGAATAATGTGTATGCTGTTTTTGTTTTTGGGAGTTTCCAATATACAGCAAGCAATGATATACCAAAACTAAAACCGAGAAACCCAAGTAAATTATTTATTATCGGGAGGATTTTTCCGAGACTTAGGAGGTTTATTAAGATAAATTGTGAAAAACGTCCTTCAAAATTGCCTTCGGTTATTTTTATGCCTTTTTGCAAGTATTTCCAATCATGGTCGCCTATTATGAAATGAGAACCATGGTAGATGAATATTATGTTTAGGCAGATAAAACTTATGAGAAAAGAAACAAAAAAAGGAGAATTAGCCTTGATTATAAGTTGTTGTAACAAGGCTTTTAAGTCAAAGTTGATAATTTTTTGCATTATTTTTTTCATATATTGTAGGGTAGTATCGGGTGTTTTAATAGTCAATATAGGAGGTTAAATATACACAATTTGTTTTTTTATATTAACTTGGATGTGAAATAAAAAATAGAAAGGTAAAAAAGTATTGACATTTGTGACATCATAGGGTATATAACTAGGTATAGTGGTGGAATATATCTTTTATTTAATGTCATTTCACTGGCGTCTTCTTTGTGAAGGCGCTTTTTTTGTATAGAAAACTGCGTTTATGTAGTGTTTTTTTAGGAGGGCTTAAAAATGCCGGATTTTTAAGAAGTAGAATATTTAATAAAAAAAGAGTTGTTGTTTGGGATATCTCCGATTGGAGATATTTTTTTTATGTTTTTTAGGAGAAAGATATGAGTTTAAAACCTGCAAAAGTTCAATTTAATGGAGGAGAATTAAGTCCGTGGTTGGAAGCCAGGACTGATATTAGTAAATTTGATAAGACGGCAAAATTATGTCGTAATTTTATTCCGTTGGCAGAGGGAAGTTTGAAAAGAAGAGGGGGAACCAAGTTTATTTCTCTTACTCCCGAAGATGAGGAAATTACTTTTAGTATCAATACGACACCTTTGGAGGCAGAAGTTATTATAAATGGTATTGCAACAAAGGAAATTGTTGTTGCAAGAGGGGAGTGGGTGTCTTATGAGGTAAAGGCAACAGGTTATGTATCTAAAGTCGGAAAAGTTTATGTTAATGAAAATAAAAATATTAATGTTGAGCTTGTGTCTACGGTTGAAATGTGTATGTTGAGAATAAATGCTTATCCTTTAGATGCAGTTGTGAAAATAGGCGGTTATTTGAGAAATACGGCTCGCTTTTATAAAAATAGTGAAGTTTTTTATACGGTTTCGTGTGATGGGTATATTACTGTTTCAAAAAAAGTTGTATTATCAGAAGACCTTTATTTTCAAATTAATTTGGAAAAACAATCTGATGTTTATCTTGATGATGTTTATGGAGATTGGGGAAAACCTGTTGCTTTTATATCGTGCACTGCTGCCGGTATTTGGAAAAAACGCAAGAAATGTATTTTGCTTAGGTTTGAAAAAGGTTATTTACCGATAATTTTTGAATCAAAGAAAATAGCACCTGATGCTGATGATATAGATGAAAGCTTGTTTATTTATAATCAAGAAGATGGAGCAGATAGTGTTTGTGTGCTTGATGATGTTTGTCATTTGTGTTATTTGGTAAGGACAAACATAGCAATTTACTATTATGACTTATCGGGAACACTTCTTATTGCATTTGATAATTTGTCGTTACAAGTTTTGGGTTGGCAATTAGATGAAAAAGGTAAGTATGCAACTTATTATAATACATACGACGGTTATGTTTCCGGAAAGACTATTAAAGTGTATTATGAAGGTGATTTAGTTTTTGTTATGGATAGGAGATTGTAAAATGGTTAGTTCCAGAAGTTTTTTGGTGGAATTTAAATATAGTCATAAAGTGGCTTATATTGTGGAGTTTAGTCATAAAAAAATCAGATTATTTAATAGAAATAGTATAGTCAGAGAAAGTGATGTTCATTATTCATTAGATTTTGAGTTGTATGAAGGAGAAAATAAAGATGCTGAACTAAAAGATGATAATATCACTACTCCGGAAATTGTAATAGAAAGTCCCTATGGATTTGAAGATTTATGGGATGAAGTTGAAAAATGTTGTTTGTTACAGACTATTCAGCATTCAGATGTTTTGTATATATTTAATGAAAATCATCCGATTATGATGTTAAAGAGATATTCTAATATAAGTTGGAAATTGGAAGAATTGGAAATAGTCGGTGGTCCGTTTATGGCTATGAATACAAGTGATATTTCTATTAAAGCAAGTGCTACCGAAGGAGAAATAGAATTAGAAGCTGATGGAAGTGTATTTGTTGAAAGTGATGTCGGAAGATTATTCAGGTTGCGTAATTTTGAAGATAGCGAAACAAAACAATGGGTGGCAAGTAATGAGTATAGTGTTGGCGATTATTGTTTATCGGATAATAAATATTATGTTGCTTTAAATGGAGCAACAAGCGGTAATATTAAACCAGTGCATTCTGTCGGAGTTAAATCAGATGGCGGTGTTAGATGGAGATATGTTTCTGATGGTAATGGAGTGGTTAAAGTTTTAGAATACATAAGTAGTACTAAAGTTAAGGCTAAAGTAATGTCTAAGTTATCTAATTCTATTTTAGACGGGACTCTTTATTGGGAGAAAGGTATTCTTTTTAATG
>JAFYWO010000021.1 GCA_017557925.1 Alphaproteobacteria bacterium
GATGTCGGTGGTGACAACGGCGACGATAACTTAGGTGGTGATGATGTTGGTGGCGACAATGGCGACGATAACTTAGGTGGCGATGATAACTTAGGTGGCGATGATGTTGGTGGCGACAACGGCGACGATAATTTAGGTGGCGATGATGTCGGTGGTGACAACGGAGATGAAGATCTAGGTGGCGATGATGTTGGTGGCGATAACGGCGATGATAATTTAGGTGGCGATGATGTCGGTGGTGACAACGGCGATGATGAACCTAAAGTTGTGCTTACCGATACAACAGTTGCAGATTTTGAAGGTAATGCAGAGTATGCAAAAGGTAATTTCTTAAGCTCAATCAACGCATCAAAAGCCTATACTTATATATTTAAAAAAGATGAAGAAGGTAATCTTGTTTCTCACAGGGCGGCAGATGATTTACCTTTAGATAAAGTAAAAGTTGGTATTGTTGATAGTGGTGTTTTTGCAAATAAGGATTTGAGTGGAAAAATTTCTGACACTTATTATGATATAAATAAATACAACGAATTGGGTGATACAAGTGTTTTAAGTAAAAGTATACACGGAATGGGTGTTAATTTTTATTTGATAGAAAATAAAAGTAAGGGACACTATTATCTTTTCCCTTTAATGAATAGTGGTTTTACCAGTTTTTATGGTTATGGTCCGCAAATTTTTGATAATTTAGATGATTTAGATAATGTTCTTGATTTTTCTTATGGAATA
This sequence comes from Alphaproteobacteria bacterium, assembly GCA_017557925.1. Classification (GTDB taxonomy): domain Bacteria; phylum Pseudomonadota; class Alphaproteobacteria; order RF32; family CAG-239; genus CAG-267. The sequence continues at coordinate 730 of JAFYWO010000021.1, forward strand.
TCAAGGGATGATTTTGTGGTTATAAATAATGGCGGTTCAAATCCGGGAATACCAGGTGTAGGAAACTTGAAAGAGGAAGATGTGAATTTAGGTAATGGTGAAGTTGAGGAATTTTACCAAAGCTGGTGGGGGTATTTAACTTCTTTAAGTCATGGAACACACGTTGCCGGTGTTGTCGGAGCAAATAGAGACGGTAGTGGTATGCACGGTGTTGCTTTTGAAAATGCCGAAATCGTGAATGTAACTTGGGACTTGGAAAATGACATATTTTCTACAGTAAGAAATATGGTTGATGATGAAGATGTTCAAGTTTTTAGTAATAGTTGGGGAAATAAAGTTACATCAAAAGTAAACGCATCTAAACTTAACTGGATGTATGATAATGACCCTTATATGCTTTATGCGTTTGCTTATGCGGCCAATAATGATGCTGTATGGGTGCAAGCAACAGGTAATGACTATGCTAATGAGGCTAGTGTTGAAAATTCAATCGGTAAACTTAATCTTAAGAGTTATGGGTATGAAGGAGATAGTGATATAGAAGTATCTTATTTGGCTGTTACGGCATTAAATCCAAGTGATAAAACTTCTCAGGCTCCAAAGGGAACGATTGCTGATTTTGCTAATTATTGCGGAAGCGCAAAAGATTATTGTTTAGCGGCTCCAGGGGTTAAGGTTGTATCAACCGGTGCTTCTGAAGAAGGATATATAGCAATGTCTGGAACATCTCAGGCAACTCCTGTTGTTAGTGGAAGTATTGCTTTATTAAAAGGTTATTATAACTGGTTGAGTGCGCAAAACATTGCTTATTTGTTGTTAGAAACAGCTGATAACAGCGGAGCTTATGCAAATTCTGCTATTTATGGTCAAGGAGTTTTGGATTTAGAAGCTGCGGTTACAACACCTCTTGGCGATTTGAAGTTGCCTGAGAGTCCTGACCTTAAAGACTTAAAGAGTGCAAGTGCTTCAAGACTTTATGCTTCAAGTGTAATGCAAAACAAAATGCTTGATGTAATGCCCAAAACTATAACTGCGTATGATAAATTAAATCGTCCGTTTGATTATAATAGTTCAAATTTAGTCAAAACAACTCATTCATCAAGTGCAAGAATGAAGAGCGAAGTTTCACGTTTGGCAATGGGAAGCAGAGCTACAAAAGTTCTAAAAGATGATAAAACCGGTTATTCTTTTGCATCAAGCGAAAGTATGGATGCTAAAGGTTATGCAAACTTAACAAGTATTGATGTTGTAAAAGAAAGCGATAGCGGAGAGTTTCGTTTTTATTATGCCGAAAATTCTAAGTATTCCGGTTCAAATGATGCTTTAGTAAATTCATCTAACCCTTATTTTAGTATGCGTAATGCTTATGGTGTTGAAAACAGTATCAATTTGAATGAAAAATCAAAATTCAAATTATCCTTACAAACCGGAGAAAACGGTCTTTATGAACGTGATGAAGATTTGGATAAAAACTCATTTGATGAACAATCTTATGCAATGAGTGCCGAATACAGCTTAAATTTGACCGATTATTTGGAGCTTTCAACATTGGGCGGTATGTTGTTTGAAGAAGATGCTATGTTGGGCTTAAACGGTGTCGGTTCTTTGGGTATCAGCGATAGCTCAACTTATTATGTCGGAGTTAAGACTAAACTTAATTTGACATCTGATATATCTTTGTTGGGAGCATATTACAGAGGTTATACAAGCAAGGCAGAAAGTAATATGTTATCAATATCAGATGTAGAAACCGAGAGCTTTATGTTGGCAGGTGAATATAGTTTTGATAAAGATAATAAAGTTGGTTTGATGTTTGAAAGTCCGATGAGTGTGGTAAAAGGAAGTTCTGTATTTACTTATTCTACTGGTCGTGACAGTGAGTCCGATACTGCTTATTTGAGCAAGCTAAAGACCTCACTTCAAGCGGAAGCCAAAGAGTATGATTTGGGAATGTATTTCAAATCAAAACCTTATAAAGATTTATCTGTTTTGGGTAAAATCCAAGCAAGATTTAATGCAGATGGCAATTCCGGCTTGGTTGATTATATGGGAGTTATTGGCGCTCAATATAATTTCTGATAAGTTTTTTGTTTAAAAACATAAAAAAAGTCCCCACAAGCATACGCTTATGGGGATTTTTTTAACCACAACTTACTCTGTATACGTCTCTCTGGTCTGTTTTTGAGAATCTTAAGACTTTGTAGGTTGAACGAACTTCTTCAAAAGTTTGTTTAACTTCAAACTCCCATGCATCTTCTTTTTTGCACAACATTCCAGAGTGCCAAGGGATGTAAAATATGCCATCCTCAGTTTTTACTTCCCAGGCAATGAAGCGGACTGTTCTTTCTTTCAATACACCAAGTTTGATGTATGAAACCTCATCAAAAATCTCGTTTAATTTTTTAGACAAGCATTTGAGATTGAGGTAGTCCGGTCTTCTGTTTTCAACAAAGCGGTTTTGCTTCCAAAGAGGAATAAATTCTTTATCTTTACGATAAAATACTCCTCCGTGAGTTGCTACCTGCATTCGTTTACACATTGAGTTGCAAATGTAGTCTTGAGATGCCAATGCAACTCGTAAAGACTCGTTAGCATTTTTTGCAAAAAACGTATATCCGCTTATTTTGTATACGTTAAAGAATTTGTTATTTTCTGTAAAGTTCAGAATGTTTTTTAACTCTTTGTTTGCAAGTTCCTCAATGCTTTGGGCATCAGGTAAGTTTACCGGGTTGTTCAGAGTTGTTTGGACTTTGAGTTTTTTATTTTCGCTCAAAGTTGTAAAGTCAATAAACTCCCAATTATTTTCTTCTTTGGCTATAAGACCATTATGTGTGGAAATGTAGTAATTTGTAGATTCTACTTTAATTTTCCATACATTGTAGGTTGTCTTTTTTACCTTAAGGTAACCGTTCTTGATAGAATCAATTTTAGGAAAAACCTTACTTAATTCACTCAAAAGAGTGGATTTGTTTGCAAGACATTCTACTGTCTTATTTCCTTCCGGCTTCCAAAGAAGCTTTAGAGTTCTGCCTTCGTGATAGAATACTCCAAGGTGGCTAACCTTTGTTTGAGTATCCAAACCAACATTAAGCGCTTCATATCCGCCGATTGCGAATATAGTTTTGCCAGCGACAACATAAACATTTAAGTAATCTCCTTCAAGATGTTGAAGCATTTCCTCAAAATCTTGTGATGCCTGCTGTGCAAATGTTAGTACCACATCTGCACTTGGTGAAGAGTGATAATTTACAGAGCCTAACTCATAACAGTTCACAGTTCCTGAACTGTTTAATCTGATTGATCCAGTAGTCATATGCATAAAAATTTTTAAAATTATATTTCAATTAGTGGTAAGTTAGCAGTTTTTTGTCTATCAGTCAAGTAAAAAATAAAAATAATGAAGTTTTGTTTTTTTATTGAATTTACTTGTAAAATTATACTAAATTTTATAAATTCTATGCTAGTGTAAGGAACGTTTAATTGATTTTATGAGGTTTATAATGTTAGCAGCTAAAAATTTTTTGTCTCCTATGCTTTATGATATTAAAGAAAGTGTTGCAAAATCTTTTATTAACAATGATTTGTCAGATATTGAGGAAGTATATAAAGCTCTTTGTGAAAAGTATAAAAACAGAGCAAGTCAAGAGGCTATGCAAGCTTCTATTAAAGGGCAAATTTTGGCAACTCTCGGTTTTTTGGCACAAGAAGTTGATGCGAATCGCAATCTTTCAGATTTAGTAAAAGTTGCTTGTGACAGAGTATCTGCTCCAAGAGCCGGATTGTCTGTTATTAAAAGCGCTTGTAATGCTTGTAGAGCAAAGACTTTTGAAGTTACTTCTATGTGTCAGGGATGTGTTGCCAGACCTTGTGAAGCTAATTGCCCTAAAAAAGCAATAAGTGTTGAAGAAAAAGCATTTATTAACCAAGATTTGTGTATCAAATGCGGAATTTGTGCAAGTAATTGTCCTTATGGTGCTATTCATCAGTCTAGAGTTCCTTGTGAAGACATTTGTCCTGTTAATGCTATAAAGAAAGATGAGATGGGTAGAGAAGAAATTGATGTTGAAAAATGTATTTCTTGCGGTAAATGTTTACAGTCTTGTCCATTCGGCGCTATCAGTTATAACTCTCAAATGTTAGATGTTTTGAAACATATTAAGAATGGAAACCAAAAAGTTATAGCGTTGGTTGCACCTGCTATTTTGGGGCAGTTCGGTAATGATTTGGGTAAAGCTATTGCCGGATTTAAAGCTCTTGGTTTTGATGATGTGATTGATGTTGCTTATGGTGCAGAATACACAAGTCGTGATGAGTCTAAAGAATTTATTGAAAGAATGGAAGAAGGTGCTCAATTTATGACAACTTCTTGCTGTCCTGCTTATGTTAAGACTGCAAAAGTTCACGTTCCTGAAATTGAAAAATTTGTTTCTCATACAGGTAGTCCAATGCGTTATATTGCAGAAATTGCTAAAGAACGTTATAAAGATGCAAAAATTGTATTTGTCGGACCTTGTCTTGCAAAACGTATTGAGGCAGAAAATGATCCTAATGTGGATTATGTTTTGGTATTCCAAGATGTTATAGCTATGTTAAATGCAAAAGGTGTTGATGTGAACAGTATTCAGGCAGATAGTTTTTCTGATGAGTCTTCATTGCAATCTCGCAGATATGCAATAAGTGGCGGTGTGGCAAGTGCTGTTGCTAATCTTATTAGCGAAAAAGCAGATTACAGACCTTATGCGATTAACGGATTAACAAAAGATGCTGTTAAAAGCTTAAAGAAATTTGCTCTTAAGGGGCTTGATGATGGTGCTAATATGCTTGAAGTTATGTGTTGCGAAGGTGGTTGTATTGCAGGTCCCGGATGTGTTAATCAGCCTAAAAAAGCAACTGTAATTTTAGAGAAATATGCAAGCGAAGGTAAAAACCAAAAGGAACTTTCTATTAAGTAGTATGTTCTTTTTAAGATAAAGCTAAAGCGGAGAGGGTAAGACTTTCCGCTTTTTTTGTTGTTTAGAGGGATTTTGTGTAATAAGGAACGTTTTTTTCTCTCTCTCGTCATCATGAGGAGCGTTCCCAACTCGTCATCACGAGGAGCTTTCTTTTTTCGTCATCACGAGGAGCGAATGCGACGTGGTGATCCATAAGAGGCTTGCCACATTGAATAAGCTTGATTGTTTTTTAGACTGGATTGCCACGCTTCGCTCGCAATGA
>JAFYWO010000022.1 GCA_017557925.1 Alphaproteobacteria bacterium
ATAAAAAATAAGAGGTTAATACAAAACCGATTATAGCACAAATATTCCAAAATATCAGAAATATTTTCCAACTAATTTTTTTGATATTAATATTTGTCATTTATACCTCTAACTCTATATGATTTGCAACCTTCTTTTGAGTTTTTATATAAACCGCTTTTTTTTCTTTGTCTACCAATTTTATTTACTGTTCTATCATGAATTCTATCTTTATGAGCTTCTTGTTTTGATAAACCTTTCCATGCTTGGTTATAGTAATAATCAAAATTTTCTTTTGCGTTACCTAGTTTTTCAGCAACTTTTTCGCCTATACTGCCTCTTGATGTTGCTTCATAATTTGCTTTACAATGAAAAAAAGGATCGCTTTCTTTTAATCTCATTTTTTTCATTGTATCGTGGTTGCGTTTCAAGTCATGATAAGGGGTTGCAAGACCTGTATCAGTCTTTCCTTTTGGAATACTATATCCAACTAAATAATTTTCAAGTTTTTTTGTGTTTTATCGCCGTATTTTTGGTTAAATATCAGCTCAGACCAGATTGAGCTGTATATTTTTATAAGTATCGGGAATATAAAGGTATTTAAAAATAGCTATACCAATGGGGCTCTGTTCAAAACCATTAACAAAAAAGATGGTGTTTCTATCCTTTTTGGGTATTAAGAAAACCATCGGTTAAGTCGCAAAGCTCTTTTTTTATGTTTTATTTACGATGAGATGAAGATTTTTTTGTTTCTTTATTCTTACGGAACTCAAACAATTTGCTATCCAATTTACCATCTGTAACCGTATCGTAAAGTGATAATGAAACTTCCATTGACTGTTGTGTTATGACTTTCCATTGTTTTAATTCAAAAGGGGTGTTTGAGAAAACAAGTGTAAACGGTCCCATATCATCTTTAGTGTATTCTAAACTTAATTTTGTTATTCCATTATCTTTATAGAAGTCAGATACTTTTATTTCTTTATTATCTATTTTTACGGTATTGGCAAGGATTAAGGTTGCCGGAATATCTTCATAGTCTATATTAGTTATTTGGTCTAATTCTTTATCGTAACATACTATATAATCTCCGTTGCCGACAATCAGCATATCTGATGGGGCATTATATTCCATACGTATTTTGTTTGGTTTTTCTATATAGAGGCGACCTTCAACTTTTTCTCCGTTGCTGGCTATTTGAATGAAGTTTGCACGCAAAGTTTTTATTGAGTTGAGATAATCTTCTACTTTTTGAGTATCTGAGGCGGTGTTGTTTGCATAGGCTGAAGTTGACAGTAATACAAAGGATAGCACGCCTAATGTTGTTGATATTTTTAGCATTTAATTCCTCTTATGTTTATGTGTCTGTTATTGTAGTTAATCTATTAGACTTCATTTATCAAGTGTTTGATTTATTTTTGGACAGTTTTTTCTTGATTATTGTCGCATGGAGTTTTATTTGTATCCGCAAATACGATAAAATCATTGGCATTAAATTCTATTTTAGAAGAATTTTCATCAAAACAATAGCCGGATTTTGGTGTGCCTTTTTCATAAATTACCTCTGCTATTATATGACCGTCTTGAGAGTAATTGGTCCAGGTTCCGTCATATCCGTTTGAATTGAAGTGAGCTAGTGTTTTTAATGAACCATCTTCGTTATAGTATTTGAGTTCTCCGGTTAAGTGGTTTACTTCAAGTTGGAGATTGTTGTTAGGATAATAAACAGTTCCTATACCTACCTCTTTACCGTTATCATATTGCCATTGTTTAAGGATTTTGTTGTTTTTTTGATAAAGTATTGATTTTCCGTGTTGAAGTCCATCCTTAAACTCATCATACGAGAATAATGTGCCGTCTTCGTTGTATTCTTTTACATAGCCGTCAGGCAGTCCGTTTTTGTATGTGCCTTCCAAGTAAATAGTGCCGTTTGTGCGATAAATTTTTAAGGAACCATTTTCTTTCCCTTCTTTATATTCTATATCTGAAATAAGAGTTTTATTGCTAAAGTTTTGAACTCGTCCTGTAATTGGTTTGTTTTTCATATCATAGCAAATATTGGCATCAAAATCGCATTGTACATCTGTGTCTTTGTATATTTTTTCTTTTGTTAGGTTATGTATAGCGTATGCTACTAATGATATTGTTATAATACCAATGCTTGAGAGCAAAACTTTTTTCATCCTTATCCTCCTTTAGGGCTCATTTATAATATTCTATGATAGTTTGTGTGGTTATAATTTGCAAGAAATAATTTCAGTTATTGTTTTGTTTGTTAAAGTTTGGGGCTTATATTTGTTTTTTTTAATTATTGATTATATTTGAGAAAGTGAGTTAATTATTTGTAGCGCAGATTGTTTTTTATCCATATTTATTGATGTTGTATCGTGAATGATTTTTAAGCTATTTTCGTAAACTTCGTATAGCTCTCGTTTGTTTGGTGTTTCGGATAAAGTATCACGCATAAAATGACAGACAAGTTCACAAAATAAATTCCAACAATCTTCATCGGCAGAAACCGTGTCAACTAAGTTTAACAATGATGAGGTGGTGGAATTTTTGTTATAACATATTTTTTGTATTTCTCCATAAATAGACAGAGCATCATTTTGATAATATTTTATTGCTCGTCCGATACTGCCTTTGGATATTTTTGCTATTCCCTTTACCGTTGGTTCATCTAGCTCAGGAAGGTAGCGCCTTATTAGATTTTGCACTTCTGTTTCTTTTAATGGAGAAAGAGGTAGTTTAGCGCAACGGGAACGTATTGTCGGGAGTAGTTTTCCGGGGTTGTGTGACAGCAACAGTAATATACTTTTTAGCGGAGGTTCTTCCAAGATTTTCAGAAGGGCATTAGCACTTGAAGTATTAAGGTCATCTGCTGTATCTACAATGACAACTCGCCAATTATCGTTAAAAGATTTTTTGGATAAAAATGTAACAACATCTCTTACATCATCAACTTTTATAACAGAAGAACGCTTAAGGGATTGTTTTAATTCATCATCTACGGTGTCGCCGGAATTTATTGCTTTTATGAGTTTCTTTTTATCTGTTTCGGTGTAATCTCTTTCCAATACCTTGAAATCAGGATGTGATTTTTGGATTATTTGACCTATTATGGGGTTAGTAGGCGAAACGTTTAGTGAAGTGTATTGGCGGTTAGGTTCCGCTGTTAATAAAAAACGTGCTATTTTGTATGCCAGGGTAGCTTTTCCAATACCTTCATCTCCTGTAATAAGCCAGCCATGATGCAAGGAGCCACTGTTGTAGGCATTCAAAAATAGCGATTCTTCTTCAGGATGGCCTATCAGATGAGTGTTTGAGATAGGAGATAAGATATCTGTTGCCATTAATTTTTATTCCCTTTAGGTTTGGGGCGATTAGCTAACAGTTCTGATAAATATGTTCTGTATTCTTTAAATTTCTCTATTTGGCTTGTAACTATTGCACTCATTGAACAATTATCACCACAATGTGAAACATCAAAATCTGGTGTAGAACCTGTTATGTAAAAAGTTGGGGCTTTTTGTTTGAATTTATTTAGCGTCCAAGCATCATTTTCATAATATAAGGAAATAATATCAAGACCTATACTTTCGTAACAAGTGTTTATCTCTTCAAAAGTTTGAGAAATGTATGTGGCATTTTGGTAGAGATTACCATTGTTTAGAAGATTTTTTTCTATATTTAATTTATCTTCTTTGTTATTCATACAAGAGTGTATTGCCGTTTTTATATCTTCTAAATATGGGTCAAGTGCATCTGTTGCAGATATTGTTCCAGGTATTATTGGGGCATTAACTTTAGGGTTAAACCATTCTGTTTCTTCTTGGCGATTTTGCGCTCTCTCTTCTTTTGTAGGGTATAGAATGGAACGAAGCGGAGGCATTTCTTCTTGATTGGAAAAAGCATCAGGTGTTGGAGGTGTGATGTCAGACGGAGTTGTTTCTAACTCTTTTTTTAAAGAAGTATCTTCTTTATTATTAGGGATTTTTACTTCTGGGGCTTGGAGTGTGTTTTTTTCGTCTTTGGCATATACTTCATTTATTGAAGAAGATAATGCTTTAGCTGTGGATGATTTTTCGTTTTGTGGTTGTGTTAAAATTTGTTCTTCTGTTTTGAAAACATCTTTGAGCAATGCTTCATCTTCATCTTTTATAACGTCATAGGAATTTGCTGTTGTGGATATGATTGAGATTGTTGCAAGTAAAGTGAAAAGTATATTGAATTTCTTTAACATCTTAAGCCCTCTTATTAAATTGTTAAGAATTTGGAAGTTATAATATGGCAGAAGTTTATAATTGTCAAAAAGAAAATTAAATGATGGGTAAAATCTAGTGTTAGATAACTTGATAATAACTCTTTACATAGAGATATTTTAAGGTATAGCTTTATGATTGAAAGAGTATGTAAGGTCTTTATAAAATGAAAATTGATAAATTAAAATATGCTGTATTGTTTTTGTTGTTGATTTTGAGCGCTTGCTCTCAGAACAGTAAACCTATTCAGTATAAAAATTTGAAAGAAGAAGTTGAAGCTATTAAAGATGATGGCGGATATTATAAAGTTGGAAATCCTTATAAAGTTTTGGGACAGTATTATACACCAAAAGAGGATTATAATTATTCGGAAGTTGGTATTGCTTCTTGGTATGGAGATGATTTCCATAATAAAAGAACGGCTAACGGCGAAACTTATAATATGAGGGCAATAACTGCAGCACACAGGACACTTCCTTTGCCGTCTATTGTTAAGGTTACTAATTTGGAAAACGGAAGAACCATTATTGCAAGAGTTAATGACAGAGGACCTTATGTAAAGAATCGTATTATTGATGTTTCTCAAAAAGGGGCAGAACTTTTGGGGTATAGAAATAAAGGAACGGCGAAAGTTAAGGTTGAGATTTTGGCAAAGGAGAGTAAAGCGATTAAGGAGGCTATGTTATCAAAGGATAATAAAGCTAAATCGTATAATGCTCCTATAAATTATCAATTAGCTCAAGATTTATTTCCTGTTGCGAGTGCTTCAAAAGGTGCATTAACAGTTGCAAATGCCGTTAAACCGGATATTAAACCGGATGTTGAAACTAAAAATTCTGATAATAAACCGGTTGAAAAGGGAGCTTTCTTTGTGCAGGTAGGTGCTTTTTCTGATTATAGTAAAGCAAAACAAGTTGCTGAAAGTATGAAGAGATTTGGTAGGGTTTTTATTCACGAAGCTTATTTGAGTAAAAACGGTATTTATAGAGTAAGGCTTGGTGCATATCAAAGTCGAAGTGAAGCTATGCAGATTTTGGACCGAGTGTTGGATTATGGACACTCAGATGTATCTATTGTTAAAGGTTAGGAGTATAAGTTAATGAAGGTAAATAAACTCTTTTTTATGTCTTTGTTATGTTCTTGTGTGGCATTAAGCAGTGCAGAAGCATTTGAAACAAAAGCAAAAAATGCTATTCTTATGGATTATGAAACAGGAGAGTATCTTTTTTCTAAAAATCATAAAGAAATGATTGCGCCAGCTTCTATGAGTAAATTGATGACGGTTTATGTTTTGTTGTCTAAAATTAAGGAAGGGGAAGTCTCTTTAGAAGATAAGTTTTTGGTAAGTGAAAAAGCTTGGAGAAAAGGTGGAGCGGCAAGTGGCGGTTCTACTATGTTCTTAAAAATAGGTCAAGAGGTTAAAGTTGAGGATTTAATTAAAGGAATTATTATTCAATCCGGTAATGATGCTTGTATTGTAGTGGCTGAAAATTTAGCCGGAAGTGAAGAAGAATTTGCCGATATGTTAAATGAAACTGCTGAAAAAATCGGACTTAAAAATGCAAGTTTCAAAAATTCTACGGGTTTACCTCATCCAAAACACAAGATTTCGGTTGAGGATTTAGCTAAACTTGCTTATCATATTATTAAGGATTTTCCGGAGTTTTATCATTATTTCAAACAAAAAGAGTTTAGCTATAATGGTATCAAACAAGGCAACAGAAATCCTCTTTTATATACTCTTAAAGGTGCTGACGGTTTGAAAACAGGACATACCTCGGAAGCCGGTTTTTGTTTGACAGGAAGTGTTGTTCGTGGTGACAGGCGTTTAATTGAAGTAGTTGCAGGACTTGAAAGTAATAAAGAGCGCTTTGAGGAAACTGAAAATTTGATGACATGGGGGTTTGCTAATTTTGATAATTATAAATTTTTCAATAAAAATCAAATTATGGCAGAAATTCCTGTTTGGTATGGAACAAGCAAAAGTGTTGAAGCTATATTAGAAAAAGAAGTAGTAAAGACCATAAAGAAAAGCGCTAGAGGTAAATATAATGCTAAAGTTGTTTATGACAGTCCTGTTAAAGCTCCTGTTTTTAAGGGGGATAAGCTTGGAGAAGTTGTTATCAGCTATGGTGATAAAGAAGTAGGAAGATATCCTTTGGTTGCAAAAGATAGTGTTGCAAAGATGGGGGCTTTTAACAGATTTATTGAAAATCTAAAATATATTGCTTTTTCCAAGGAGTAAATAATGAAAGGTAAGTTTATTACTTTTGAAGGTGGTGAAGGTGCCGGTAAATCTTTACAGATAAAGAGATTTGCAGAATACTTGGAAAGTTTGGGTATAGAAGTTGTTTTGACACGAGAACCCGGCGGAACAGAAATAGGTAAAGAAATTAGAAAACTTTTGGTTGAGGGAAGCAGAGATAAATTTGATGTAGTTACTGAACTGTTATTATTCTATGCTGACAGAAGAATTAATTTAGAAAAAGTAGTTAAGCCAGCATTAGAGGCAGGCAAGTATGTGATTTCTGACAGATTTAATGATTCCACCATTGCTTATCAATTTTATGGAGCGAATAAGTTTTCTGATACGAAGATTATGGATGATTTGTATAAGATTGTTGCCGGAGATTTTAAGCCTGAT